>NZ_JAVKEW010000254.1:0-13022 GCF_040226375.1 Coleofasciculus sp. G2-EDA-02
ATGAACAATGGATAATGACCTCTCCTTAAAAGAAGAGGATTGAAATTAAGGAAAATCTTTTTTAATTTCTTCGTAAACGAAGAGGTCTTAGACCAAATTAATCAATTGTCAATTATCAATTATTAATTATCCATTGATAAAACAATGACAAAAATTCGTAAACAAACAGCATCAATGTTAACCCGCGATGGAATTCGTCTAGATGCTGATATTTACTATCCCGATACAGAGACAGACTTACCCGTACTACTGATGCGACAACCCTATGGAAGAGCGATCGCGTCTACTGTAGTCTATGCCCATCCCTCTTGGTATGCCGCCCAGGGGTATATTGTGGTGATTCAGGATGTGCGGGGACGGGGAACGTCAGGGGGAGAGTTTCACCTATTTGTCCATGAGGTTGCTGATGGAATTGATACCCTTAACTGGGTGTCACAGTTACCGGGTAGCAATGGACAAGTGGGGATGTATGGCTTTTCCTATCAGGGGATGACTCAACTTTATGCCGCATCGGCACATCTGCCTGGATTAAAAACTATTTGTCCGGCAATGATGGCGTATGATTTATATGCAGATTGTGCCTATGAAAATGGGGCATTTTGTTTACAAGCAAATTTGGGTTGGGCGGTACAGTTAGCCGCAGAAACTGCCCGATTGAAAAATGATGCTATTGCCTATCAAATTCTCTATGCGGCATCTCGAAATTTGCCCTTTTATGACCTATCTCCCCGATTTACCGAAAGTTTAAATAAGTATGCACCAAATTCCTTTTATGCTGAATGGCGAAACCATCCTGAACCCGGAGACTATTGGCAAAAACTCTCACCGAAACTAGACGGTGTGGACTTGCCGATGCTGCATATTGGTGGCTGGTTTGATCCGTATCTTCGGGGTAATCTGCGCCTCTATAAACAAATGGTAAGCCAGAGTCATTTTCCCCAGCATCTGATCATTGGACCTTGGGCGCACCTGCCTTGGGGACGGAAAGTGGGGGCAAGAGATTATGGGGCAAATGCGCTAAGTTTTGTGGATACGTTACAAGTCCGTTGGTTTGACCAGTTTCTCAAGGGAATTGATACCGGATTGTTGAATAAACCGCCTGTCTATTTATTTGAAATGGGCAGTAATCAATGGCGTTATTTTGATACGTGGTTACAAAATAATCAGAAATCCTATTGTCTCGCCAGTACAGGTTTAGCCACTGTACGAGACGATTCAGGGACTCTCATCCCCCAATTGGAATCTTTTGACGAATTGCCCCTTCTATCTGCTGTAACTGATGTATTCGTTCATGATCCGTGGCGTCCCGTTCCGGCGTTGGGAGGTCATGCAGCAATTCCGGCGGGGTCCTTTGATCGTTGTGCTATTGATAGTCGTACCGATGTTTTAACCTATACTTCAGCGCCGTTTACTGAAGATTTACATCTAATGGGGGATGTAGCAGTAGAGGTTTTCTGCTATGCAGATAAACCGACTTTTGATCTCTGTGTCGTGTTATCTGAAGTGCTTCCGAATGGGATCGTTTATAATTTCACTCAGGGGTATGCGACTGTAAGTCTGGGTCAAGAGATAACACCTGTTAGAATCGAACTTCAGCCGACTTGTATGAAGATTGCCAAAGGTAATGCATTACGTCTGAGTCTAAGCGCCGCTTGTTTTCCCGCCTATCCAGTGAATCCGGGAACAGGTATATGCCCTGGGGAAATTCCCATGATGGATGCTCAGATCATTACAGTCTCAGTGAATTGTGGTGGAAACTTGACATCGAAAGTTTTATTGCCATTAGCTTAAATTTACTTTAATAGAATTTAGCTGGATTGATTTGACAAAGAAAGGGCTGAAATAACCGAGCATAAAGGATTTTAACATCCAACATCTAAAACTGGATTCACGGCTTCCCTCTTTTAAGCTTGAGAGATCATAAACAATCCAAAAATCACGACTAATATTATACCGCATTAAATCAGAAGCGTGAGCAATAGTTTTGGATAAGGGTAGGCTCAAAATCGGATGGTAAAGATTATTGGGGACTATGTACAATGAGAAAAGTTATCGATTTTTTTACTTTTTTGGTTTACTCTAATATCTATAAGACGAGAACTGTCAAAAAGTCAAAACCCTGGTATCAAAGCCGCACTCCTGTCGTTCTTGCGCTAATAGTCCTGATGAATTTCCGATAAGGTCTGGATATCACATCAGTAGCCCCAGAGCGAAGGACTGAATTTATAATCGACAACGAGCATCCAACCTTATCGTGGCGAATTAACGGCTGACGACGAAAAGCGCTCGCCCCGCTCCGTAGCTAGCGTTCAATGTCTAGCATGGATGTGATACAAGGAAACTAGACACCTGTAAGAAGCATCGAGAAATTTCCCGGCTTCCCTATACTATCTCCAATTTATTGAGAATCCTAGTCAACTGCTGATAGATGATGAAAATACCTCCTCCCAGGAGGTGTCAATTGATCCACCACTCCCACAATCTAAACCCAGTCCCGAATTTTGACGTTTGACCCATGATGAAAAAGCCACCCTTTCTAAAAATGCTCGCCAGAGACAGTAATCAGCAACTATCGGCACAGTTCCACAAATCTTGGCGTCCTCGTCATTTTCTGGTCTGGGTGGTAGTGGGTGTAACAACCGTGGCGATTGGTGCAGTAGCGACAGTCAGCTATTTGGGAGTGCGCCAGCTCATCTTGGAAAACATCAAGCAAAACGCGCTCAATTCCGTGCAAGCAGAAGCCAGTCAAATCGACCGATGGCTAGCCACCCTGAAGGCTGAAATCAAAACAATTGCCAATACTCCCACGGTACGTTCGATGGACTGGTTGCAGATTAAACCGTACTTGCAGATGGAAGTAACCCAAAGTCGGAATTTTACAGCATTTGCCATAACCGATGGCGATGGGAATTTTCAAACGACGGATAACGGTCAAGGGAATGTTAAAGATCGTAAACACTTCCAAAAAGCGATAGATGGACAAGTTAACGTCTCAGATCCGCTGCTTAGTCGGACAACCCAATTACCCGTGATTATCGTTGCTGCACCCATCAAAGCCATGCCACCTCAGCCGCCTAGACCGATTGGGGTAGTAACGGGCGCTATCGATATTGACCGGGTGGCTGAAGTCGTAGAAAGCATCTCCTATGGCAAGAAAAGCTATGCCTTTGCCTTAAACTCTCAGGGAGTGCCTATTGTCCATCCAGACCAAGAGACAATCGGAACACTCGACCAGCCAACTCCCAGTTTTATAGAATCCCCAGAACCTAATCTAGCCGCGATCGCTCGCCAGATGGTAGACAGAAAGCAAGAAATTCAAATGGCAAACCTGGCGGGGGAATCCGTCTATGTGGCTTATGTTCCGCTTCAAGAGGCTGATTGGTCAATTGCCTTAGTCATGAACGATGAAGAAATAGAGGGCGCTCTGTGGTCACTAAATTTGCTGGCGATTGTCTTAGTCACCCTATTAGTCGTTGCCATTTTTTTCGTCAGACGACAGGTGAAACTCTTTGAGGAAACGCGGGCTAAAGCAGCCAAAGAAGCGCTGCTTAACCGCTTAACCAATCGCATCCATTCGTCCCTCGACTTAGACCAAACCTTACCCGCCACTCTAGAAGAACTGACGGCGCTGCTCGGTTTAGAGCGAGTTATTTTGGGTTGGTTGCTAGACGAACAGACGTTGACGATTGCCTACGAATACACCCAGGGCAGTTTGTCTGGCAATGGCAGACAGCTAACGATGAATCCTCCAGGTAAGTTGGGGACTCAATTACGACAGGGTGAGACGGTAGAATTAACCCTTTCCACCACTAGCAATGAATCCGATGATTCTGATGTAGACACAGAACAGGATAATCATCTCTCCACCCATCCTCCTATCCCTGTGACTTCCCCTCAAACCTATACCCTGCAAAAAGGTCACTATTTAGTCGTTCCCATCCATCCTCAAACCGGTGCAAGAGGTTATTTAATCTGTATCCACCCCACAGCTTGGTCTTTGAGTTCCAGCGACATCGAACTATTAGAAGCGATTTCTAAACAAATTGCCAGTGCTTGCACCCAGTCTCATCTGTACGCTAAAACCCAAGACCAAATCCAACTCCTAGACAGCACCTTAAACTCATTAGACCGAGAGCGCCGACAACTGCAACAAGTCATTGCCAGTGCGCCCATGGCAATGGCGATGTTTGACACAGAAATGCGCTATATGGCTCATTCCCAAAAGTGGCTCATGGTGCAAGGGATTGAGGAGCAGTCCATCATTGGTTGCAGCCACTACGAGGTGATCCCAGACATACCGGAACAGTGGAAACAGATCTATCAACGGGCGCTTAAAGGACAAGTCATTACTAACCCAGAAGATATCTGGGAACGTAGCGATGGTTCTATCGTTTATATGCGCTGGGCAATTAACCCCTGGTATACTCCTGATGGTCAGGTTGGTGGGATTGTCATTGCCGCCGACCCAATTAACGAGTTAGTCGAAGCCAGAGAAGCTGCACTGGAAGCGGCACGGTTTAAGTCAAAGTTTCTGGCAAACATGAGTCATGAAATTCGTACCCCCATGAATGGCGTCTTGGGTATGGTGGGACTCCTGTTACAGACTCAACTCACGCCCCGACAGCGAGACTATGCCCAAACCATTCGCCGTAGTGCTGACCATTTACTGACAATCATCAACGATATCCTAGATTTCTCCAAACTAGAAGCTGGAGAAATGGAACTCGAAACCATTGAGTTTGACTTGGATGGCTGTATCGAATCGGTTATTGATGTGCTAGCCACTCAAGCCGAAGCGAAAAACCTAGAACTGGCAACCTTAGTTGACCGCCAAGTCCCCCGAAAACTCAAAGGTGATCCGGCTAGACTACGACAGGTTTTGTTAAATCTGACCAACAATGCCCTCAAATTTACACCCCAAGGGGAAGTGGTTATCCATGTCACCTTAGAAATTGCTACCTCCAAAAATGCCACGCTCCACTTTGAGGTGTCGGATACGGGAGTCGGCATTTCCCCTGAAGGGCAAGAAAAACTATTCCAATCCTTTTCCCAAGTCGATAGCTCCACCACCCGTCAATATGGTGGGACAGGTTTAGGACTAGCTATCTGCAAACAGTTGGTAGACTTGATGGGGGGCGAAATTGGCGTCAAAAGTAAGCTGGGTAAGGGTTCCACGTTCTGGTTTACGGCAAAATTTGATAAACAAGCACTCTCGGAACCCCCCAGCACTCCCTTTGCCCTGACTCATCTGAAACTGTTAGTCGTTTCCGAAAGTCGCACCACCCGCCAATCTGTGCGTTACTTAGTTAATACCTGGGGAATGGGGATTGATGAAGCCAACACACCGGAACTGTCTCTAGATGCCCTGCGGCAAGCCGCTGCAGTTAACCAGCCTTATGATGTTGTGATCTGTGATTGGCAGCTTCCCCAAGTCGAGGATGGGTCGCTCATTCAAACCATTCGCTCTGACCCAGGGTTGAGCCAAACGAAAGCAGTGGTTATGACCCCGATGAATCAACGGGATCAAGTCGAAGAATTATTGTCTGTGGGAGCGGCTAGTTATTTGCTCAAGCCTGTGAGAGCCTCACGGCTATTTGATAGTTTAATGGCGGCTGTAGCGCCCGAAATGATGAGAGAACATCAGGAGGAAGAATTAGCCCAAAATACAGCGACTGGAGACTTCACTCACAGACAACCTGCGACTCCTCTGAATATCCTCTTAGCTGAAGATCACCCCATAAATCAACAAGTTATTATTAATCAGTTACAACTTTTGGGTTATGATGCCGACTGTGCTGCCAACGGTCAAATCGTCCTGGAATTAGTCGAGGAAAAATCCTATGATGTCATTCTCATGGACTGTCAGATGCCTGTTATGGATGGCTATGCTGCTACAACCAAATTGATTGAGCGCTACGGTCGTCATCATCCAGTTATTATTGCTCTAACTGCTCATGCGTTTCCCGAAGACCGAGAACGATGCTCGGCAGTCGGTATGGATGATTATATTAGTAAACCCGTCGATGAGCAACTGTTGAGCGAAAGGTTAGAGTATTGGGCAACCCAGATTAACAAAAATCGTGACGGACAGGGAGATCAGCAGATGGAGAAACACAGAGACACAGAAGACAAGGGAGATGGGGAGTTAACTCAAAATTATGTCATCGAGGATCGCGAAGGATTAGTCAGCGCCAGTTCTGAACAAATGTTATCGTCAACAGCGAAAGGAAATGGGCTAAACTCTTCCGTACTTGCTTCAAACTCAACACTTCCCCAATCCCCAATTAACTGGGAACACCTCGATCGTGTCACCCTCGGTAAAAAATCGGCTCAAGAACGACTCTTGCAGGCTTTTATCGAACATGCTGAAGCGGATTTAAAGGATATCCAAACTGGAGTTACCGCCGAAGATTATGAACAAATCTATGCAAAAGCCCATCGGCTGAGAGGATCGAGTGCCAATTTAGGTATGGAGGCGATCGCACAATTAGCCGCCCAAGTCGAAAACCTTGGACGTGCGGGTTCTCTAGCCGCTATTAAAGAAAATGTTGGCGAGTTAGAACGACAACTGGCTGCGGTTTGCGAATATATCCGCAATATGGATAAATTATGAATTACCTATTCCCTGTTCCTTGTTAAGAGTTCCCTAAAAAATGACAAATGACAAATGATGAATGACAAATAACCATGGCAAAAATCCTCGCCGTTGATGATGATATAACGGTACAAATCATTCTCCAAGAGTTGTTAGAAAGTGAAGGTCATGAAGTGCTGCTGGCGGAAGATGGAGAAGCTGCACTCCTCAAAACCAAAGAACTTCAACCTGATTTAATCATCTGTGATTGGATGATGCCCAAACTCGATGGTATAGAAGTTTGTCGTCGAATCAAGGCAGATCCCCAACTAGCAACCATCTTTCTGATTCTACTTACCATACGCGAACAAGTCGCCGATCGCGTCCAAGGTTTAGATTCGGGGGCGGATGATTTTCTCTCCAAACCCATTGAACCTAGTGAATTGCAAGCCCGGGTTCGTTCGGGACTGCGGCTGAGTCAATTAAACAAACAATTCTCACAAGCCCTCCACGAACTCAAGCAAACTCAATCTCAATTAGTTCAGAGTGAAAAAATGTCCAGTTTGGGTCGGATGGTTGCTGGAATTGCTCATGAAATTAATAACCCAGTCACATTTATTCATGGCAATTTATCCCACATTGAATATTATACCCAAGACTTGTTGGAGCTAGTGGAATTTTATCAACAGGAGTATCCAAATCCTAGCCCTCGTCTACAAAACAAAATAACCGATGTGAATCTTGACTTTTTGAGCCAAGACTTTCCCAAAATATTGGCTTCGATGAAAATTGGCACTGAACGCCTGCGAGAACTGGTGCTATCGTTGCGAAAGTTTTCCCGAATCGATGAAGCTGAACGCAAATCGGTCGATATTCATGAAGGAATAGAAAGCGCTCTTTTTCTGGTACAATATCGGTTATTAAACTCAGCCGGACAGCCGTGGATTCAAATCATCAAAGAATACGGCAAGCTGCCCCTGTTTGAATGCTATCCAGGACAACTTAATCAAGTTTTTCTTCACATTATTAATAATGCTATTGAGGCATTAGAAAGGAATAAAGAAAAAGCTAAAGTTAACGGTTATTCATCTAAAAATATCCCCACCATTAAAATTAAAACAACTCGTCAAGATAACTATCAAGTCATTATTCACATTATCGATAATGGAGTGGGTATAACGGAAATTGTAAAACCTCGAATATTTGATCCATTTTTTACCACAAAACCTGTCGGTAAAGGCAGAGGATTAGGACTATCCATTGCTCACCAAATTGTAGTGAATCAACATGGCGGTGAGTTGGACTGTGTTTCTCAACCGAATGTCGGAACTCAGATGACGATTAAACTTCCTTTTCAAAAATGTTTATTAACTTAATTTGAATGGCACTGACTTAACTTGGGTTTGTATTATGCGCGAAGCATACCATCAGCGATCGCATCTCTGATTACAAATTTTAAAATTTTTCCAACTATATATATTCTAGTTATTGGGTGTTCAGGGAGTAAAGTCAGAAAAGTCCGACAAGTTTTCGCTCATCAATCTGACTTTTCTGACCTTTTGCTGTCGTAAAACATCTGACCTTTCTGACCTTTTCATCGGGACAAAATAATGATAATTGTAGAGTTATAGCTGATTAATATAAGCTGTGAAAGATAGGGTTAGTATTCAGACGACAACATCAGGGACTCTATTAATCCTTGTCTGGATACGGAAAGGGTAACTATTACACCATCACTTCCAATTTATTACGTTGTATTAATACCCAATCCGGATTAAGTATTCGGATAGAAATTTTAGGTGCTGTGTGAACGGGTTTGAACACAGCTCAGATTTACTTTGGGTAACGGTAGCGTTTTTTCTGTCCCTATTGATTGAGGCAGAGCAAATAAATAAAGGTATAAATTTCGCCTACATCTCTACTTTGATTCTGCCTCGCTGGGCTACTTACTCATGAAAATTGCCGTCTGTTTATCAGGAAAATAAAAGATGTTTAAGGATACTCTTGAAATTTGCGACACTGAAAAAATTAATGAGTTAAAGGAGTTTATTTCTATTACTATAGATGTAAGAGAATGGAAAAGAGCCGAAGTAGTCAGACTTAAATTATTAGGATTTTCTTATAAAGAGATAACCAATAGATTAGGGGTATCTACAAGTTTTATTGCCAAGTTCCAAAGAAGATATGCGGAAAGAGGAATAGAGGGAATTAAACTCGCATATAAGGGATCAAGAAGTTACTTAACCGCTACAGAAAAAGCAGAAATTACCCATTGGCTAAATTGCCCAGAACACCGAAATATATCAGACTTAAAAAGGCATTTAAGAGACAACTACGACGTCGTGTTCAAATCTAAAGAAAGTTATTATCGCCTTTTGAGAGAAATTAAATTAGGTCGGCGAATCAGGAATAAACCTAATTCTATAGAAATTAATAATCCGTAAATTAAAAAATATAATGCATCTGTCAATTCGATATTTATAGCAGTGTAATTATAAATTATACTGCTATATTCACAAATTGACAATGGATACAGATCCCCGACTTCTTGGAGAAGTCGGGGATTTTGCTCAGTTCACGTCTGATTAATGCATCAAAAAATAGTTTCGATAAAGTTCACAGGTGGGACTTGCCATCATTCCTTGCAGTTGCACTAAACCCAATCCTTCTAAACGATGAGCCGTTTGAGTATCTAGGGAAATCGGCTCTGAACTCGATAACACTTGATAAAAGGCTTGCTCTAACCCTGCATCCTGTGTCAACATAATCCAAAGTTGATCCAAATATTCCCCGTAGATGCCTTTAGGTGTGGGGGCTTCTGCTAACAGTTGTTCTAGTGATAAATAGCCTAAGCGTAACCAGTAAAACGCCAATTGGAGTAGGTAAGGATGACCGCCCACCAAATCCAGTAAAGGCTCTAGAATAGAAGTTGTTTCTATCCCCACTTGCTCAAGTTGATAACGCTGCCTTAATTCGCTAATTTGAGGGCGGGTGAAGGGGGATAAGTTGACAGGAAGTCCGACATTCAAGGGAGATTGGTGGGTCTGAATGGATAAGGTTAACTCGGTGGAATAGGCAAGAATTAACCGTAACTTTTGCCAATTTCCTGGGATGCGGGCTTGTTCGTACCAATGACGCAACATTAAGAAAAAATGACTGGCTAAATCGGGATAGTCAAATAGGGTATGCACCTTGTCAAAGGCAATGACCACAGGCGTGTCAACCGCATTGAGGCAATACTCTTGCATATAAACCGTGCAACTCATTTTACTCCCGGCTCCCTCGAACCAATAGTCGTCGAATTTGGGAGCTAAGTTCAACTGTTGGCTAATCACCCAACAAATCCATTGCAAAAATTGATCCAAATCCTTGAACATAGCTGGCTCTGCCTGTTGCACATTGACTAAAACCGTTTGCATTTCATGCTGATGAGCAATGCCGAACAGACGATAAATTAAAGAGGTTTTGCCCATCCGTTGCGGCGCTTTCAGGCGTATCAGGCTCCCGGCTTGATGAAGGGTGTTAATGGCTAAGGTTTCTATGGGGAGACGCTCAATATAGAAGGGTGACTTAAAGGGAAGAGGACGACCGGGAAAGTCGAGTTCGGCTAATGTGGTCTTCGGTTGAGTTTTTTTGTTGAAATTTCGGCTTTCTTCTTGGGGGAAATCCCTTAACATAAACGCCAAATTTCGCTTGTTTATTTCACGGTTTAATTCGCGAGAGAGAGCCAGCCAAAGCTGAGAACCAATATCTTTAATATAACCCGAATCATACCCCGTTTCTTTAGCGATTTCTCGATATAATTTTCCTGACAATGCCCTATCTAACACAATTTCCTCAACTTTGCTGAGTTTTCTGGGGGCAAGGATTGTTTTAACCCATTCAAGTGTTTCTTTTTGGCTATTCATTTTTAAGTAGAGAGGTCAAAATTACAGAAAAAATGGTTAATTTAAAATCCTAAAATTCACGACGATATTACCATATCCGGTAGTCCTGCCAAGAGTAGCGATCATTGACAAACTCGACTAAATACCCATACTAAACCGCTGATTTTATGGACTTGTTAAAATCAAAATATGATTTTTAAATCATACAGCTTTATTACTGTATAGCAGGTTAGTAAGCTCAGGCAAGTCGGGAATTTTCTCGCCCATACATCTTTCCAACCTTGCAGAATGCTCAAATAAGCCTGATTCTGCACCTCCAAGGTAATACAATGTAATACGCAAGGAAAAAAAAGTGTTTCCTGAACCTAAGTACAACGATTGACTGGCTTAAAGGCGGGATAAAATCAAACATTACAGCATATAATTTTTCCATGCTTAATCTTAAAGATGCCCTGTTTGCCTTCATCTTGGTTGCACTCCTGATTCTAGTCGGGCGGTTGATCCACCAAAAAGTCCACTGGATACAGAAACTCTACATTCCCGAATCCATTGTCGCCGGTGTGGTGGCGCTGTTGTTGGGACCCCAGGTTTTGGGTGCGATCGCGGGTTCAGGTTCACCCCTCGACAATGGTGTCTTCCCTGAATCCATTCGGGATGTGTGGTCACAGTCTCCGGGGGTGTTCATCAATATTGTCTTCGCCGCTTTGTTTCTGGGTGAATCGATTCCTAATCCACGGGACATCTGGAATAAAGCCGCACCCCAAGTGGTATTTGGTCAAAGTCTGGCGTGGGGGCAATATGTAGTGGGTATTTTACTGACATGGCTGATCCTCATTCCCTTCTTTGACATTGATCCGACGGCGGCGGCTTTAATTGAAATTGCCTTTGAAGGGGGACATGGTACAGCCGCTGGGATGGCGGGAACGTTTCAAGAATTGGGTTTTCCAGATGGCGCTGACTTAGCTGTAGGATTAGCAACCGTGGGGATTGTGTCGGGGATTGTGGCGGGAACGGTACTTGCCAATTGGGGGAGACGTAAAGGCTATGTTCAAGGCGTTCAGCAAAACGTAGCTGAACCCGACTGGTTTGAGGATTACACCCACAGTGAAACCCCGCAAATTCGCAGGGCGCGATCGCGATTGATGCGGAATATGTTAATTGATCCCCTGTCGCTGAACTTCGGCTTTGTCGGATTAGCGATCGCGATTGGTTGGCTGATTCTTAATGGATTAATTTGGATCGAGTCGGTGACATGGGGGAGGGGGGGATTTGAACTGATGAGTTATGTCCCCCTATTTCCCATGGCGCTCGTTGGCGGGATTATTGTCCAGTTGCTGATGGAACGGTTGGGACTCCATCCGCTGATTATTCGACCCCTAATGAATAATATTGCTGGGGTAGCCTTAGATATCGTCATCGTTACCGCCTTAGCCACAATTTCTCTAACTGTAATCGGAGCCAACCTTGGTGCTTTTCTGCTACTGAGTATCGTTGGAATTGCTTGGAACATTTTTGCCTTCCTTTATCTCGCCCCTCGCGTGATTCCCTCCTACTGGTTTGAACGGGGTTTGGGTGATTTGGGACAATCCATGGGAGTCACCGCAACAGGTATTTTATTGTTGCGAATGGTTGACCCCGACAATCGATCGGGTGCCTTTGAAAGTTTTGCTTACAAACAGTTGTTTTTTGAACCCATTGTTGGCGGCGGATTATTCACCGCAGCCGCACCCAGTCTTATTGCTAAATTCGGTCTAGTTTCCATGTTGTTTCTCACGGGCGGAATTCTCACCGCTTGGCTGATTTTTGGATTTCTCGCCTTTGGCAAAAGTGCCAGACAAGCTAGAAAAGCGGAAAAGGGGATGAAGTAGGGACAGGCGTTAATTGTTAATGGGTAACTGATTTTCCCTTTCTTGGGGTGAACTAAATCTCGGCAAATCTATGTAGATAAGCTAGAAGTGTCTCATATTGCTGGTTTCATCCGTTGATGGTTGTCGTTAGGGACGTTGCTGAAGCAAGGCACTTCTCCCACCCACCGGAGCTTAACCGTACCTAGCACCCCGCTAGGTGATACTCCGCTTCAAGTCGTAACGCTTCTGCTCTAAACTTAAGGTTGAGCCAACCCAAGTTTAGAGCAACAGATACAGACTTTCCAATCGAAGCTAAGTATCGAACCGTCCGCACCAGTAAAATGGTGCGGACTTCTGCATATTTCAGAAAGCGAGTAATCTCGCTATCAGAGCCGCGATGCAGAATGTTCAATGCAGCGTTTTTGTCTGCTTGAATTACGTCCCCTGTGTAACAGATAAAACGATCCCCATCCCGTTGACCCAATAACGTCCCGGTACGAGAACACATTTGCGACGTATAAGCTGGATTTACCACAGACACAGTCGATCCAGTCTCCAATGCGATTTTTTCGATTGAAGCTTGTAGTTCACCTTTCATCCATTGGTTTAGCAAGCGATTAATTTGCTTCGCTTGCTGTTTCCCAATGATGGGCGAGGTGAGGTCTTCTGCAAAGATGCGAGTCGGTGAGGTGAGCAGGAGTCTTAAATCTTTGC
>NZ_JAVKEW010000255.1:0-8321 GCF_040226375.1 Coleofasciculus sp. G2-EDA-02
AGTTACAAGCATCCGCAAACGCCTGAAGGGTTACCTCTAAGAAGGCAACTTGTTCAGGCGTTGGTTGGAGTTTTACAACTATCGTGAGAACTTGTTTCATAGCTAAATTATACGACCTAGTGGGACAGGGATTGAAAATACTTCGGGGATTGACCCCTCGTATTTTCCGCTATCCCCCTACCCCTTACTTCGTTGAAGGGGTAGCCCCTCGCGATTCAGGTGGGATCACCCAAGGAACGAAAAGGTTTAAGCCCAAATCGCTTAAACTACTACAGTAGTCATCAATTTTACTGACATAGACTTGCCCAAAGAAGAACGTCGGTTTTGGTCAGTTAGAATCGGTTTACACGGAGAGAGCGATTGCAGTCGAACAGGATAATGATCTCGTTTGGTTTTGGCTCGGAACACAGGCCGAATATGACAAACTATTAAACTCAAAGTAGCGATCGCCGTAACACGCTCTTTCACTGATTTATAGAAACGTTAAGGGTGAGGAATGAGAGGTTAGTCGCACGCTCTTTCACAGAGGCGTTAGTTCTCAATAGGGAGAAGATGTCAGAATCAACACCAAGGAAGGGCGCACGCCATGCGCCCCTACGATCTAACATAAAATATAACCCCTTCATAGGGAGGTAAGGGATGGGCATTGAGTCTATAGTGAGATCGCCTTAGAGTTAGGTTGAGTGCGATCGCGCCTTGGCTAAAGCAACATCGGATGACGAGGCTAAATCCCTTCCCACGCGGTAGATGAATCGTGCGATCGCCTCATGGTGTCTGAACTTGCTCCCATCCCAGTATCTCTGGGTACAGTGGGATTTTTCCAAGGGTTAAGATACAATTTGAGCGCTGGAGTGACTTAAATTGTAAAAAATGATAATCATTGGCAGACAAAATCGATTGAACCCCCGGGACACCTCAAAGCCAACGGAACCGATGCTAGGATGGCGCTAGATTGCCAAGTCTCCAGCATCGGAATTTTACTGAGCATGAAGCTTGGCTTCATCCATCCGGCAAATTTTGATCCCAAGCCCTAAAATAAGCAAGAAGTAATGGCGGCTTGTGGTTTAATTGAGGAGTTCAAGTGTCAAATTCTATCCCAAAGCACGAAGATCCATCAAGTCAGTTGAATTCGGAGGCGGTGACGGAACAACCAACCCAGTCTGCCTCAGATGATCAGATTCAACCAGACTCCCAGACTAAACCTTTATCACGGTTGGGTCTGTTGACACAATGCCGACGGGGCGCAACGGTGACAATGAATGGGATCAAGGGAATTTCTAGTACCCTAGTTAAGTCATTCACAGGACCAGATCCCGTCTATCGTCAGCGCAAATTCTGGGTGGGGATAGGAATGGTGGGGATCAGCGGCGGTGCGATCGCTTTCGGTTTAAGCTGGCAAGCCCTAGAAGAAAGTTTACCGGAGTCCACCGATGATGTGCTCACCTATATCCGGGATGAAACAATTACCATAAAAGCAGCCGATGGTACGATCCTCCAGCAAATAGGACCTGCTACCCACGACAATCTGAAAATATGGGAAATCCCAGAAACGCTGAAGCAAGCTTTTATTTCGATTGAAGACCAACGCTTTGAAAATCATAGCGGACTGGATTACCAAGGGATTATCCGGGCGGCGTTCTCGAATCTGTTAGCCAGAGATGTGGTAGAAGGTGGCAGTACAATTACCCAGCAGTTGGCGCGGATTGTCTATTTCGATCAGGAACGTACCCTAGGGCGCAAGCTAAAAGAAATGCGGATGGCGCAAAAAATTGAGCGGGATTTGGAGAAAGATCAAATCTTGGAGCGCTATTTAAATCTGGTGTATTTGGGTTCTGGGGCGTATGGCGTCGCAGATGCGGCTTGGGTGTACTTTAGTAAACCCGTCACAGAATTGACCTTAGCGGAAATGGCAACCCTGGCAGCCTTGCCACCCGCACCGAGCGAGTATTCCCCCTTTATTAACAAAAAAATAGCCCAAGAGCGTCGGAATGTGGTGCTGGGGCGGATGCAGAAAAATGGATATATTACTCAGGGGGAAGCAGACGCCGCGATCGCGACTCCCCTGAGGACAACGCGCAGCAATCCCAAGCGGTTAGACCGACAGGCGTCTTATTTTACTGAATATATTCAACAGGAACTACCCAAATATGTTCCCTCAGATGTTTTGGGGAAAAAGGGATTGATTGTGGAGACAACCCTTAATCCTCAGTGGCAAATGGCAGCAGAAGCAGCGGTGGCAGAGACAATCGAAACCTATGGCAAATACCAACGGTTTGAACAAGCGGCATTAGTGGCAATTGATCCGCGTAACGGTCAAATTAAAGCCATGGTAGGGGGGAAGGATTTCTTTGATCAACAATTTAACCGCGTCACCCAGGCACAACGCCAACCGGGTTCGACATTTAAAACATTTGTTTACACAACCGCGATCGCAGCGGGTTTTTCTCCCTATCAAAGTTATGAGGATGCCCCCTTTGTTGTTGATGGCTATGAACCGAAGAACTATAGCGAAACCTTTCGCGGTTGGATGTCGATTCGGGATGCTCTCACCCATTCGGTTAACATTGTGGCAGTTAAAACCTTAATTAAGGTGGGTTGGGACCCGGTGGTGGAAATTGCTGAAAAAATGGGTATTGAATCGACCCTCAACAAAACCTATTCCCTAGCATTGGGCGCCTCAGAAGTGAATTTAATGGAGTTGACCAGTGCTTACGGCACCTTAGCAACTCTTGGCGTACACGTCCAACCCCATGGGATTCGCCGCATCCTGGATCGACAGGGTAAGGTGATTTATCGAGAACAGATTCAAAGAGAGCAAGCCATTGACGAAGACACCGCCGCCATCATGACCTGGATGCTCCGCAATGTAGTCACTTCTGGCACAGGTGGGAACGCTCAACTGCGCGATCGCGCCGTAGCGGGCAAAACAGGCACTTCAGACGAAGCCCGTGACCTTTGGTTCATCGGGTACATTCCCCAACTAACCGGTGTCTGGCTCGGCAATGATGACAATAAACCCACTTGGGGAGCCAGTAGCACAGCCGCGATCACCTGGCGTGAGTTTATGGAAGAAGCCGTCGAAAATATGAGGGAGGAAGACTTTCCCGATCGACCCGACAAATTAGAGGGTCGCGAAGGGATTATTGAAGCTAAGCCGATCAAGCCGAAAAAAACCTATACCAAGAAATCCAATACCACAAACCCGACTAGCTCCAGAAGCAGGCGGACAACCCGCAGCGCTTCTACTTACAACAGCCGATCAACCTCTCGTTCCACCAGCCGTAGTTATTCCCCACGACGTTCAACTAATACCAATAGTGGAAGCAGTCGCAGCAGCACCAGGAGCCAACCTGCACCCGCCCGTTCCTCCCGTCCCCAAGCGCCGGTTCGCAATACAGCGCCCAGCAACCCACCACCCAGACGATCTGCACCCGCACCCAGACCCGCTCAGCCAGCCCCAGCCCCAGCCCCAGCCCCAGCTCAACCTGCGGCGGTTTCGGCTCCCCCGGTCGAGCGCAATACTGTCCCAGCGCCTGTAGCACCGCCCCCAGCGCCTCCCGCCTCGCGCAAAGCTGCACCTGAACCAGCTCCAGCGGCGCCTGCACCTGCGCCAGTCGCTGCTCCTCCCGCGTCTGAGGAATAAAGTTTTGACCCAACGCCTTGCTCAATGGCATGATTTTGATTACTCCTTCCCCCCTGATTCCCCGGCTCCCCTGGGAGTGTAATTCGGTCTCAGGGGTGATAAATATGTCTGTCAAGTTTTGATAGGATAACCAAAATAGGATAAGGAGTGAATCTATGAATTTATTGATGGAAGCAGCAGCGGCTCAAGGGTCTCAATTTCCTTTCTCGTTTACATTGGTCTATGTTGTCGGCTTTATTGCTGCTGTAGTGCTTGGCTCTATCGCCTGGTATAACTCTAAGCGTCCAGTCGGTTGGGAAAATAAGGAACGTCCTGACATTGTACCCAAGGTTGATAAAGAGGCTGCGAGTCCACCGAAAAAAGGCTAAACTCTAGATCGGGAGGAATTCCTAGATAGTCAAATCTTTTATAGGACGGAGGGATTTAACACAAAGATGTATCGGATAATACACAAGTTCGAGAATCTCTCCCCCGCTCCCCTGCACCCATTACTCTGGAAGCACCGCATGCTCATTATTTCGCAAACGCCTGAGTAACCAATCAAATCGGGCTTGGGCAAGCGGTACATTATCAACGACTTCTTGGGAGAGTTCTTCCGTCTCACTATCGTCTTTGAGCCAATCAGTTGTAGCATAACCCAGATATCGAACCGTACCCCGCAGTCGAGTAGACAGAAAAATAGCGATCGCGCGATAGAAGCGTGAGGCAAATCCTTGGTCTTTTTGGAGTTTTTCCAGCAGATGATGGCGAGGAATCGATAATATTAGAGAGTTTTCCACAGTTTGAACGGTAGCAGAGGGAGGACGAGTATCTGCGAAGGACATTTCCCCCACAACCGCACCACTGGTTAGTCGAGCGATTGTCTTGCCTTGCAACGCTGAAACGGATACTGACAACGTTCCCTCCAGCAGAATCAGGAGAGTATTGATGGGTTTGCCTTCCTCAATCAGGATGGTTCCGGCGGCAACTTCCTTTCGGTTTCCCACCGCGATCATCCAATCCATGTCATCATCATTAAGTTCACCCAGTAAAAAAAATACTTTTTTCATTTTCGTTATTTGTCATTTGTCATTTGTCTGGCGATGGGTGAAAACCTGCCAGATTGGTTAAAATTATAGCCTTTGCCAAAAGCGCGATCGCTCCCCCTAGAGTTGTCTGGCAGAATTTCCTGTCCAGGGAAACGTTAGCCCCCATAGACCCGTCTTGCCCGATCATAGACCGATTTAGGGGAAATATGACCTAAACCCAAACGGTAAAAACATAGATGAAATAGGCTAAATAGGAAACTCCAATTAGCCCCACACTAATTCTACCTGTCATGGATTGGTAGGTTTGGAATAGTACAACGCAGCTTATAATGACGGCGAGGATTTCCAGAATAGTGACAATAGTGCCGTAATGATTGGGGTCCCAATAGGAAACTGGACTCTGGAACCGCCAATTGGAAAAGGGGAAAAAATGCCGATGGGCATCATTATGATGCAGGGGAAAATCACCGACAATATGTAAAAACATGCTGGAGAAAAATATTATTCCTATTTTGGAACCTAACCAGCCTGTGAAAACTAAACCAAAGATAATTAGAGGGATAGAGTTGAAAATGTCAATAAAGTTTTGCCAGTTTTCTTTGTAATACGCTTCTCGCCAAATAATTCCTTCAGGTGTGCCTTTTATCACTTTTTCAACAAAGTAAAATATAAACATGGGAGCATCGGGGAGGAATGCACCGACTACGACTGGGGTGAGGATATTGGCGGTATCCTGACGCCCTAGGCATAGCATATTAATCATGATGTGGGCTGGGGTATTCATGGTAGATTGGACTGGAAACGCTTTGATCAAGCCCTAATTATTTTATTGTAATTGTAGGGTGGGTTAGGCGGATATTTAATCAGGGAAATAAACTGTTAAATTTTCTATACGCTGTAACCCACTAGACCCTTCTCTGTCTGACATTAAGTCCGGTAGCGTGGATTTTTTTTAACGCAGAGGGACGCAGAGGTAAGCGCAGAGGGACGCAGAGTTTTTCGTCAGAAATAATCCTGGATATGAGCAAACCGAATACAGGTTTTGACTGATACAGCAGAGTAATAGGGTTTAAGTCATGGAACAACTTTTCCCCATTTTCTGTGTCCTATTCCCTGTTCTCGGTTTCCTTTCTTGACGTTAATCGCAGTTCATTATCTCAGTTTTACGGTTAAATTGAACAGGTAAATCTACTCGTTTTACCGTAACTAAATGATAAGGTTGAGTGATTGCCATTGTTGTAACACAGTTTTGTCCGGGTTGCTGTTCTACAGCATTAATCACCAGCTTACCGTCTTCGATCACGATATCTTTAATTTCAATACTATAGCCACCACTGGGTTTATTCCCTAACCCAATTCCAATCACTATGCTTTCCGTCCAGTTAACTTGGGGTAAGGGTGGTGCTTGAGAAGAGTTTTTATTAAATTTTGTCCAAAATTGCTGCCAATTTCCGGGATTGCGAATTACTGTTTCAAATGGTTCTTCTATTCCAGAGTATAAGCCTTTAGATAAGGATTTTAAGGGGACAGTATCTGAAGGCGTTTCTTGGTTTTCTAACATCTTTAAATCCTCTTGGGCTTGTGTTAATAGCTTTGTGCCACTGCACAGGGATGTGGTTAAGTTATTATCTGAAATTGAGGCATAGACTAAGTAAGATTCTCCTTCCACAAAGTTGAAGCCGCAACTGGCGCTGGACTCTGGTGTCATCACCATTAATCGGCGTCTTTCTTCTCCTTTCCAAACTTCGGCAACTTCAAACATGACTCTTTTTTGTTGGGACGATAATTCGAGACGTCTGGGATTTTGGCGGGGAGTGACGACATTAACAACTTGACCCGAAAAGACAGCATTCGCGGATTCAAAATGTTGATCCGGGGTAGAGGGTAAACAACTACAAGCTTGAGCTGATTCTGCTGATATTATAAAGAGACTGGCGGCGAGCATGAGTATTTTTTTCATTGTTCAAGCTCCTAAGAGTTTTGTTGGGTAAACCGTCTAGAATTATCCGATTTTCCCTTTGACCTCTTGTCCGGATAAAATGTTCCATGTCTCATGAATAAAAAAAGGTTTTATCATAAGGATAAGATGAGTAAGCGAGATGAGCAGCATCTGTGGTATCCTCTGCTAAAGTAACCCCTCTAGTCAATAATCCCGATCGCCTAGAACTTCGCCTGAAAGAAATCCCCGGCGAACCTGGGGTGTATTTAATGCGTGACGGGAGCGATCGCATCCTCTATATTGGTAAATCAAAGAAGCTGCGATCGCGCGTTCGTTCCTATTTCCGTAACGCCCAACCCCTAAGCCCCCGTATCGCTATGATGGTGCGTCAGGTGGCGGAGATTGAGTTCATTGTTACTGATACGGAAGCGGAAGCCTTAGCATTAGAAGCGAATTTAGTCAAGCAGCATCAGCCTTATTTTAATGTGCTGCTCAAAGATGATAAGAAATATCCCTATGTTTGTATTACTTGGTCAGAAGACTATCCGCGTATCTTTATTACCCGCAAGCGTAACCTGAGAAAGGAAAAGGATCGATATTATGGTCCTTATGTGGATGTCGGGTTGCTGCGAAGCACATTACACCTACTTAAGCAGATTTTCCCCCAACGCCAGCGCCCTCGTCCTCTGTTTAAAGACCGTCCCTGTCTTAACTATGATATTGGGCGTTGTCCTGGCGTTTGTCAACAGCTAATTTCGCCCCAGGAGTATCGCCAAATGGTGCAAAAAATGGCGATGGTGTTTCAGGGACGAACGGGGGAACTGATTGATATCCTAACTCGGAATATGGAACAAGCGGCGGAATCGCTGAACTTTGAGTTAGCCGCGAAAATTCGAGATCAGATTAAAGGGTTGAACGCCCTGAGTGCTGACCAAAAAGTTGCCCTACCTGATGATACCGTATCACGGGATGCGATCGCGCTCTCGGCAGATGCCAATAATGCTTGTATTCAATTATTCCAGATTCGTGCCGGTCGGTTAGTGGGGCGGTTGGGATTTTTCGCCGAGGTTCCGACTGGGGGAATTGAATTGGGGGCTATTTTAGAACGGGTATTAGAAGATCATTACCAAACCGTTGACTCGGTAGAAATTCCCACTGAAATTTTAGTTCAGCATGAGTTACCGGATGCGGAATTATTGGCAGATTGGTTAAGTGAACGCAAAGGGCGTAAAGTTACTATTTTAGTTCCCCAACGGCAAACTAAAGCAGAATTAATTGAAATGGTGGAACGGAATGCTAGATATGAGTTGGAACGGACTCAGAAATTCGCAGATCGCAATACCCAAGCCATGGAGGATTTAGCCGCTATTTTAGATTTACCAGATTTACCACATCGGATTGAAGGGTATGATATTTCTCACATTCAGGGCGCGAATGCAGTAGCCTCTCAGGTGGTGTTTATTAATGGAATACCAGCTAAGCAACATTATCGCCACTATAAGATCAAAAATCCCACAGTAACAATTGGTCATTCCGATGATTTTGCCAGTTTAGCTGAAGTGATTAGTCGCCGTTTTCGCAATTATAAAGATGTAGGGGCGGGTTTGACTGATACCATTTCCCCACAAACCGATAACGTAACTAAACCCGCCCTTCCCAACCCCAATGAAAACCCAGATGTAGGGGCTCTTTTAACTGATACCATTTCCCT
>NZ_JAVKEW010000256.1:0-4552 GCF_040226375.1 Coleofasciculus sp. G2-EDA-02
ACTATAAACGGACGTGGAGAGGGTGTAAGACCTCATTTGGAGGCAACCTTCAGCGAAGCGTCAACCCCAATCAGCGACCACCCCTAAAAAGGTGGCGTGGTGAGGAATCCCCCGCGCTCTTTAGCCGGGGGAGGATGTCAAGGAACGATCGCGATCGCGGCTTTTACAACCGGGAGCTGCAAAAACAGTGAAGACTTTGCGGCTTAAGTGTTATAGCCATTAAAGTGCTGAGAATCCGTGATAGTTTTTCTCGCGATCGCGTTCTAGACTCCGAGATAAAGAGCGCTGGATTCATCGGGTCGAGCATGGAGGTAACGTTCAGTCATCGCGATATGGGAGTGTCCCAAAGATTGCTTAACCAATTGCAGCGGGGCACCTCTCTCTAAACTGTGGGAAGCATGACTGTGCCGTAGCCAATGAGGAGACACCTTCCCTTCTATACCAGCTCGTTCAGCCGCTTCTCTGACAATCCGGTTGACTCGGGAAGGATCGAGATGTCCTTTTTGTAGACTTTTGAATACAGGCTCGTTGAGACCATCAGCACCTCGAAGTTGTTGTAACAATTCCCACATCTCGGTACTAAACACCACAACACGAGTTTTATTTCCCTTGCCTAACAAGCTCACCTGGGCGCGACCGTTACGGATCGGTTGAACATCTCGCCACTTCAGGGCGCAAACTTCAGAGACACGAGCGCCAGTCGCATAAAGAAACCGGATTAAAGTCTTGTCCCGTAATTTAGAGGTTAAATCAATCATGGCTCGGACTTGACTTTGGCTAAGAATACGTTCCGCCAGCCTGTCCTTCCCTTTGGGTAGCCTGATCAGAGAGCCAACATTATTAGGTATAACCCTTACTCGGTAGCTGAAAGTCAGCAAGCTCTTAACCGCTGCAAGCTTTCGAGAGATAGTAGCTACCGCGTAGCCTTTTGCCCCCAAAGCATTGGAAAACGCTTGTAAATCATTGAGGGTGATTTGGTCTAGGGGGATGTCACCAATAAGTCTCGTAAACTGGATGATGTCTAGGTAATACCCCCGGCGGCTGTTGGGACTTTTGTCATGAAGCCACAGCGTAATCAGGTCAAAGTTATTCCCATGTTTGACTAGCGGTTGAGTGTTTTGTTCCATGTAGCCCTTGCTCTAAGCCAGTTTGACTGCTCCTAAGCGTACCAGAAAAGCTAAAGTTATCCGGTAGTGAGAGAGATACGGATTGAGTCTTTATTGAGAATTACGGTTTATTATTGCAACGCAGAGATACAAGATGGCTACACATATCTGCAATAAACCATCATGTCTGCAACCCATGCCTGCGATGAGATAAATAAATATTTGCCAGAGATTATTGAAGTAGATATTATGAAAGGTATCGCTCAGATAGAAAAATATCCCCATCCTATCTGAAGTGAATAAATAGAATGGGGACACGTCTTAACATTTGGATTGAACGAATGAACATCCATTCTGCTCAAGATACTGTTACCGTATCCAACTTGGAAATGAACATCCATTCTGCTCAAGATACCCTAAGTGTATCGAATCGGGAGTTATTCCGCAATAACGTTACTCAGGAGTGGCTAAAATCAGGAGTCACCCAATCGTACATTGATTTCCTCTTTGAACACTACCAGCTTGACGGTACAGGCTTATTTATCTGTGATGCCCAGGAAGCCCGTCAGTTGTTGAAGATGGATTGCTTGTTGGATCATCAGCCGTATTACTGGGGGTTCAAGGATGTTAACGGTAATATCCAAATAAAGGTAAACATTCCAGCAAGTGATAATTTGTCACATGAAATTAAGTACCTTTGTCCTCGTGATAACGGTAGTGATGCTTTTCGACTGCCTATCCCTGATTACTTTTCAGATGAATCTCTCAGGACAACCATGGAGGACTTTGAGACCGTTGGGATTGTGGAGGGCATTAAGAAAGCTGCCAGTCTCATTTCTAATGGCAGAGATAAAATATACCCCATTTCTATTATTGGAGTTCACTGCGCTCTACCTAATCCGAAAAAATCTAAGGCAAAACCACGTCGTTTTCTCAAAGAATTTCTTTCTACCGCAGCAGATTTAGGTAAGAATTGTCTGGTTATTTTTGACAAGGACTGGCAAACTAATGAGCAAGTCGGTAAAGCTCTCCTTAAAGCTCACATCGCTTATCAGGCAATGGGTTTAGATACTTATACTCCCATTTGGAAAACTGACCATAAAGGAATTGACGATTACCTTGGGTCGTTAAAGCCTAATATACGTCGCGAAGCTATCATGGGATTTGTTGATAACCCAGGTGATACTTTGACTCCAGAACAAGTTCGAGAGCAATTAGAAGAGATAGTCTTCCATAAACCCGGAAAGAATAGCAAACTCAAAACGGCTCAAGACATCTATGCTTCTATCATAGATGAGTACCAAAGTGATTGGAAATACTCTCTATCCCATGATTCCTGGTTTCAGTGGAATGGTAAATACTGGGAAAAACAGCCCAATATGGTTATAGCCAGTAATGTACAGTTGTTGCTTGAAGCTCGTAATATTCGCTTCGGGACTTCTAGCAAAGTTGATGACGTTGTTAAACAAATGTCTCGTAAGTTACTCGTCAAGAACTGGTTAACAATCAATCAACAACGAGATAAAAACGGCAACTTCTTACCTCCGCGATATATCAACCTGTTGAACGGCATTTACGATATGCAGGAACGGAAATTACGACCGCACTGTAAGAGTAGTATGTTCCTCTCAGTAGTTAACCGACAATATAGTCCAATAGAAACTACCGGGAGCGTTCTGACCGATTTGGAGAAGTATGCCCCAACTTGGTATAAGTCCTACTTGGATATTATGAACGGGAATAAAACCAAGCTTCTCAAATTGTTAGCCGTCATTAATGGAGTATTAACTCATCGCCTATCCTACCATCACAAATTTATTACTCTGATTGGCTCTCCGGGTAGTGGTAAATCTTCATTCGCACGACTGCTAAACCGCATGGTAGGCGATGATAATACTACATTCACCTCCTTAAAAAAATTGAGTTCTGAGTATACAATAGCCAGTTTAATTAACTCTCAGTTGGTAGTTTGTGACGATGAGGAAAAACAGACAGATTTTGAATACTTACGAAAACTTACTGGGTCGGGCAAGGTTGAATATCGACAAATATATGGGAAGCCTGCTAGTGCTGAATTTTTGGGAAGTATTCTAGTTAATGCAGTTCATAACCCATTTGCCGGGGATATAGCCGGACTAGAGCGGCGTATATTTTTGCTGAAGTTCGACGGGCGCTTTAAACACCGCGATACCGCAGTAGAGGATTACATTTGGGAGCATGAGTTAGAGCCACTAATGGCGATCGCCCTGTCAATGCCTGAAGTAGAGGTTGATGGATATCTATTAGAGAAACTCCAATATTCGGACAGTAACTCCCTTAACGATAAATGGATGGCTGTGTGTGACTCGGAAGCCATAGCCAGTTGGATGGACTTAAATCTGATACAAGGCAGTCCGGATGACTTTGTACCTATTGGTGAGTTCTTTGAATCATTCTGTAACTACTGCGATGACAATAAATTCAACAAGCTAAACAGTAATACCTTTAGCCGTCGTCTATCCGAATATTTAGACATACTGGGATGGAAGCATTCTAAAAAGCAGATACGATACCGGTGTAAAAAGGTACGGGGTGTTAGCGGTATAAAGTTACGTGTGAGCCAGGATCGGGTTGGATATGTACCAGGGGAAGACATCCCCCCAACCATCACAGAAATTTTAACCACTCTCCAATCCGCATCGGTACAATCGGTACACTCTCCACCAATCCCAGTCAGCGAGGGCGTTTCAGGCGTACCGATACCCGATATGACCATCGGTACATCATCGGTACAGCCATCTAAATCATCGGTACATCATCCTGACCCGGTGAGTGAGCCGGTGGAATGTGATCGCAATATAGATCAGACCACTGTACCGATGAATTCTGAAAGTGTACCGATGAATTCTGATGTATCGGTACAGCCAGAATCCTCTCACAGCAAGGATTGTACCGATTGTACCGATAGTACCGATAAAAAGCCGACCCCCCAGAAAATGCTTAATCTGGTGATGACTGACGATGTTGTTTGGGAGCAGTGGGAATCAGCTAATGGTTCCTATCCTAATCCCAAGTCAAATAGTGTCAGGAGTTCTAAGAAGCTATGCAAAAAACTGGTAGAACAGTTGATTAGCTGCATTACCAGGGAGGATGTCGATCGCTTAGAAACTTCCCCCAACTATCGGTGTGAGTTTGTCTGGGTTCGTGAGATAGCAAAGATGTTTGACTATTTTGAGTACCATCACTACTTAGAATGTCTGAAGCGCTCTCAGCAGTCTTTGCTTTGATAGGTACTAAAATACCCCTACTTATTTCCGTGTAGGGGTTTATTGACATCCTCCCCCGGCTAAAGAGCGCGGGGGATTCCTCACCACGCCACCTTTTTAGGGGTGGTCGCTGATTGGGGTTGACGCTTCGCTGAAGGTTGCCTCCAAATGAGGTCTTACACCCTCTCCACGTCCGTTTAT
>NZ_JAVKEW010000257.1:0-31630 GCF_040226375.1 Coleofasciculus sp. G2-EDA-02
GAGACGTTGCAGCCGCTCAAGTAGTCTGTATTCGTGGACTTGCAGCCGTGGGACACACGGTCAAGATGCTTTCTGAGGGTAAATTCACTGGAATCCCTATGACGGAAGAATCCCCGCTCTTATAGGGCGGGGAGTGTCAAATGATTAAACAGTACCCTGTGTTCAAATGAGGTGGTTCGTTCTGTTGGTTATGTCCCTTTACCGGAAGATGGCTATCATTTGTGAGCTAGATTGAAAGGAGAATCTGAATTTTAAAATAGCCTGATGAAGAAACCCATTCTCCTGAGTGCTGTTGTGTTACTGATTGCCGGATGGGGGATAACGCCGCCATCTCCCTCGGTCAATGCTCAAACGCCATTAGTTACTCCCCAAACCCTGCCCGAGGGGAGTGAACCTGCGGCTGAAGCGAAATCAACAATAGTTCTGCTTGATCCAGGCGCTCAACCCCGGCGAAGTTTACGATTTCAACCCGCCCCCAATACCAAACAAACCACCGTCTTAACCATGAATATGGACATGACGGGGACGGTGGATGGTCAGATGATGCCGAATATCAATATGCCTGCTATACAGATGACCATTGAGTCAGAGGTGACTCAGGTTGAGGCGAATGGGGATGCTCAGATTAAAGTCGCTTACACGGATGTGGATGTAGTCTCGGATACAACGGCTCCGCCGGAACTGATTCAAACGCTGCGATCGCAACTGCAACCCCTCCAGGATTTAACGATTACCTTTGTGATCGATCAGCAGGGAATTACCAAAGATGTAAACGTATCTGTACCCGAGGATCTTGATCCAAACCTCCAACAATTGCTACAGCAAATGTTGAATTCCTTAGAGCAATTATCAGCAACACCTTTTCCCGAAACAACGGTAGGAGTGGGAGCAACCTGGCAAGTATCTATGGCTATACCCGTTCCTGGGTTGCCATTGGATCAGATCCAAGTCTTATATGAGGTGGAAAGCATTGAGGATGATCAAGTCACACTGAAGATGAGTATGCAACAGCAATCGAGTCCTCAAGAAGCGAGCCAAATGAATCTTCCTGGAGCGCCTCCCGGTGTGAATTTTCAAGTTCAGTCTTTTTCCATGCAAAGCGCTGGAACAATAACGATTGGATTTGATCAGATCATGCCTTTAAAAGGAATGATGTCTACTCTCTCTACTATGGAGTTTCTAGTTACGGAACCAGAGAGCGAACAAGAAACGCTGATGCGGATGAGTTCGTCTGTGCAAATGACGATGGATTCTCGATAATGCTTCTTCTATAGGCAGACAAATACAGTCGGGCGGGCGCGAGTCATATCTGGGTGCAACCCTGAATGATAGTAGTAAAACCCGCCCCTACATTAAACCCGCCCTTCTAGGAGAGCAGGGGAAGAGAAAAATAGGTAATCTTCTACCGGGAAGGGAGTAATTGTAAGCCTAGTGTTTGTTGATAGTTAAGGCAAAATCCCACAACCCAAAATTGTGGGATAAATTGATTATAGAGTCAATTAAACAGAATGCTTTAGTTTTGATAGAATTTACCCTCGATATGATCTAACTTTTCCTCAATTTCAAAATGGTTGAGTTGTTCCCAGGCATCCGCGATCGCGAGAATTTCGCCGATCACCGAATGAGCATTTTGAGAGGGTAAAATATCAGACAGTTGCCAACTACCTTGGTCGAAAACCGTGTCCTCCAACATGATAATATTGTGTTCAAGTTCTCTTCTAGCCTCTTGGAGTAATTGACTGAGCCGTTTGGCATTGCGTTTTTTGGCTTTGAGTTGTTGACGAGTAAATAACATAGTGATTTAGAGTGAGTCGATTACGACTCGTCGATAAGGGGTCAGTATTTATAATTTTCTTAGAGTGTGCCAGTTGATCAGGATGATTTATAGGGGAGATGGGGGAGTCTGTTCCAGACGTGCCATGGCAAGTCTCTTAGCAGGGGGAGCAGAGGAAGCAGAGGATGTAGGGGCGGGTTTTACAGATAACTTATGGCAACAACTGATAACTTAAATAAACCCGCCCTTGCAGGGGGAGCAGGGGAGAGAACTTACATAGCTTGCTTCTTGATGAAAGCGAGTATGACAAATGACGAATGACAAATGACAGTCTTGATATCATAGAGTTAGTAGAGTTGGAAACCCCTTTGGACAAAACTATTGACAAATAGAATAATATGTGCTAATAATTCTAAAAACGTACCAATGTTCAAAGCGTCCGACTCACGAACAAAACGCGGCGGATTATTTCTCTATAAAAGCGATAATTTCACAATTCATCATTCAGATTAATGCCAGGGTTATTAAGTTTAGATAGAATTGTTAAAAATTTGGAAACCCACGACAATTCAACACGGATTAAAAAATTAATGGTTTATACCTGCCAAAATCAGTGGGAAAACGAGCTAGCAATTCTGAACCAGTATGAATTCTCCGATTTAATCCAACAACTTCGCGCCTCGCATTTCGGTCTAGATCAGCTTCGTTCAACGCTTTATAGCTTTGCTGAAACGTTGAACCGCCAAGCGGAATATTTACTAGTGGCTGATACGATTATTCATCAATTAGAACCCCTCTATAGTGAACCCGACGATTTAACTCAAGTCGTAGCCGTAAAATCCCAGCCTCAAGCTTCAAATCAGCCGCCATGGATAGTCTCAGAAATCGCCAGGGAATTGGAAAAAGATAGTAATATCCTGCGGCTCAAAAAACTCATGGTTTATGTCTGCAAAAATCGGTGGGAAACAGAGTCACAGGTTCTAGAACAATTGAACTTGGCAGATTTAATTCAAGACCTAAAAGAATCTTACCCCAGCCTCGAAAAACTGAGTGCAGCACTCAAGCAGCAAGTGCAAACGCTCAACCGACAGGCGGAATATATTGTCGTGGCAAAAACGATTTTAAAGGCGCTGCAAAAACTCTATACTGATGATTCAGAAATCACCACTGTCAAATCAGCTAAAGCGGTGCGATCGCAGCCGCCAGCGCCACCACCGACAAAATTGTCCCCACAAGTCAATACAGGGACGCGAAAAGGGGAAGATAAAGACAACCAGAGAGAATTCCCTAATCTCCAATCCCCAATCCCCAATCCTCAATTCTCACTTGTTAAAGGTCAGGAAATTGGGCAAAACGCCACTCAGGATTTAACTTCACAAACCTACCCTTATGATCCCTTTGATTTACGTCTGAATGTAATGAAATATACGACTCCATTGCGGGCAAAATTATTAATTTTTTCGGCACTCTATCGCCCCGTTCAGAAAACTCAACATGATTGGTTATTAATGAAAGCCAAGCCCCTGGACGATTTGTTGTTTGAACTGTTTTCTAATTGTCCCACACTTGAGGAACTCGAAGCCAAGCTTTATCATACAGCACAAGCCCTTGAGGACTCCGATGAAAACACTCAAGCCGCTGGCGCGATCGTACAATCGATGAAACTATTCTATGAACGTTAAGGAACTCCTACAGCGCTATGAAGCGGGAGAAACGAAGTTTAGTGGTGTCAGTCTCAGTGGGGTCAATTTGTTTGGGGCGGACTTAATTGGTATTGTTCTCAGTGGTGCTGATTTACATGGCGCTACGCTAATTTTTGCCTACCTGAGTCGCGCTAATTTAAGGAAAGCAAATTTAGTGGGGACGCGGTTAAGTGGCGCAAATTTAAATCAGGCTTGGCTGAGTGGTGTTAATTTAAGTAATGCCGATTTACATGGGGCAAGTTTACAAAGTGCTGACTTAAGAAGCGCCAATCTGACATTAGCCAGTTTGCTCGATGCAAATTTAATGGATGCTGATTTGCGGGGGGCAAATTTAAGTGGGGCGGATTTAACCGGTGCCTGTTTGCGCGGGGCTAATTTGCGAGAAGAGAAGCGTATGTATACCGCTAAGCTGCGGGGGGCAATCTTGCAGAACGTCGATTTACAAGGGGCAGATTTACGGGGAGCAGATTTGTTGAAAGTTAACTTAAGTGGTGCCAATTTAAGGGAAACAAATTTGCGGGAAGCTGATTTGCGGGGGGCAGATTTGAGTGGCGCTAATTTGAGTTCGGCATTTTTGACGGAAGTGAATTTGATGGGCGCGAATTTGCGCGGCGCTATTCTGAAGAATGTGAAATTGGAACGGGCGATTTTGAGTGAAGCAGATTTAACGGGCGTGAATTTACAGGGCGCGGTGATGCCAGATGTAAAGTTGAGTAAAGCCCAAGTGAGTCGGGGAAATCTGAGTTTTGCGCGATTGAATCGGGCGGATTTGAGTCGGACAAATTTACGGGAAGCGAATTTGAGTGAGTCGGATTTGATTGAGGCATATTTGGCAAGAACAAACCTAATGGGGGCTAATTTGAGCAATGCTAATCTGACACGGGCAGAATTGAGTACTACTAATTTAATCGGGGCAAATTTGCAGGGGGCGACAATGCCCGATGGTAGGATTCATGAGTGATATCAGCTCCATTCTTACTTGAGCTTTGACGCGGAAATTTATTGGCTGGCGTCTGAGTTGGCGATACTTTGCTTAAGTCAGTGACATTCAAGTTAAGATGGAGACAGCACCTGTTTTTAGGTCATCGCGATCGCCTATGATAACTACAGAACAAGTTCGTTGGACTGTTGGTGATTTAGAACTCTTTCCAGAAGACGGAAAACGTTATGAAATCATTGATGGAGAATTGATTGTGACGAGAGCGCCTCATTGGAAGCATCAGGAGGTTACCGGAAATGTGTATGCTCAGTTACAGACTTGGTCGCGTCAGACAGGTAATGGTAGATCCGCGATCGCTCCTGGTATTATCTTCTCAACAACCGATAGCGTCATCCCTGATGTAGTTTGGGCAAGTAATCAGCAATTAGAGGAATACTTAGATGAGTCGGGACACTTAACCGCTGCGCCTGAGTTGGTTGTTGAGGTGCTATCTAAAGGGAGTAAAGATAGACAACGGGATTTAGAGTTAAAGCTCAAACTTTATTCCACACAGGGAGTGCAAGAATATTGGATTTTAGATCGCCAGAAGCAAGAGATTAAAGTTTATCGGCGCGAACAGGCGATGCTGAAGCTAGTAGTAACATTGTTTGCTCAAGATGTACTTACAACTCCGCTTTTGCCTGGGTTTAGCTGTATAGTGGGAGAACTCTTTAACTAATTTTTCAGGAATCGGACTAAGAAAATCGTTTTGAATTATACACAAAATCAAAAATACCGGATTTAAAATTATCGGCGGGTTCATTTTCAGTAATGGTCAGTAATTTGGGTTGACCTTGCTTCAGTTCAATTGTTCTAATTTCACAGCCTTCTTCTTTTAAATCCTCGATATACCCTGATTGGTAAAGTTTGGCTTGTTTGCCACTGCCAAAAGGTCCAAAGTAGTAGGTGCAGTGGGGGTTATCTGTGACAATTTTCAGCCACCACGCCAAACCCAAGCGTTCTAAGGAAGCAAGAAAGGTATTTTGCTGTTTTTTCCAAAAACCAGTCATCTTTTTTGGTAAGTCCGTTACTGGATCTGTTGACACCCTGCTCGTCATGGATGACATTCCTCAATGTTGCTATAGATACCCTAGAGGTTTGGAGTTTCCAAACTTTAACATTATCAATGTCTATAACGCAATGTCTTCTATCTAAAGAATGAGTATTGACTTAAGTTAGCCTGTAATGCTGAATACAAATATTATTTTAGACATCACGCAAAAATCCCGCACCCAATTTGTGTTTTGGTAGCACGGGATACATTTTACCTGAAGTTACGCGATCGCACGCCCGACAGAACTAATTGATTAGCTAGGTTTAGTTCTAGGATCGATAGCCGCTAGCAGATCGGCAAGTTCACTAGCGTGATCTTCTTCGTCTTGTAGAATTTCTTCGAGTATATGACGAGTTGTGGGATCAGCATGACCAAAAAAGCCGACTAACTTGCGGTAAACTTCAATCGCAATCCGCTCGGCGACTAAATCTTCTTTGATCAATTGAGTCAACTCAATATTTGCACCCGTGCTACCATACTCAGTCGATGAGCGCTCCATGATTGTCGCTGGATTAAAATCGGGATCACCCCCAAGCTGATCAATACGCTCGGCGAGCATCATCGTATGTTCTTGTTCTTGCTCGGCGTGTTCAGCAAACTCCGCAGCAACTTGAGGATAATTAATTCCCTTAGCAATAACCTGATGGTGACGGTAGCGCATTACACATAAAATTTCCGTGGCTAGCGCTTCGTTGAGGAACTGACAAGCTTGTTCGCGGTCTAGGGGATAATCTTCAGTAACGGCTCCCTCTTCAATAGATTGACGCGCCTGCTGGCGAATCTGATCGATATCATAAAGTTTATTGTTTGTTTGTGTGGCTGTCATAGGTGTTCATCCTTCTCATTATCAAGGGGTACTCACCAATTCACCAACGACTTGTCGTTGGCTCTCGGAGCTAATTGAGTGACCCAAATCTTTACTGAACTTAACTTTAAACAAAGAGCCGGAAAAGCGCTTCTGTCTTAGGGGAGAGTTATCTTTTTTATAAGCCAAGCAAGTGTACAGTATAGCTTTCCTTGAGCAATGGGGAAGATGGGGGAGTTAATTCAAAATTATTGCACTTGATAGGGGCGGGTTTACTTGCATCTTTTGTGAGGTAAGAAACGTTAATCATAAAACCCGCCCCTACGTTAGCAAACATTTGCCATGTTTCCCCATTCAAGGGGATAGATCTCAATCAGTTCACGCAGTCGATACTGTTGATAATTTTTCGGTGAACTTAAGCGGGCTTTATTAATGGTCTGAATATATGCTTATCGGTTTGACAAAATTGGGGTTATAATGATGCATTAAGAAGGACAGAAAAAACTTGCCAATGGAGTTCCCAGAAGGGAGGATGGTAGTAAGACTATATCCATCACCGACTTTTCCGTAAATTTAGTTAGGAGGTCTGGCTTTCCTCCGGAACCCATACATAGTATGGACGAGGTATCCAGCAGCAAATTTAAGATGACAGACATCTCTGGTGCATCAACTCATCTGCAACACCATCGACAGCAGTTTCCGGCTTTAGCCAACAAAGCTTATTTCAACTTTGGCGGTCAAGGGACTCTCCCCTCAAGGTCGTTAACCGCGATTCAACAGGCTTATGAGTATACTCAGCATCATGGACCGTTTTCCGGTAAGGTCAATGAGTGGCGGGTGGAACAAACCCAGCAAACCCGAGACGCGATCGCGTCTGAGTTGAGAACGCCTCCAGAAACTATTACCCTCACGGAAAACGTGACCGCAGGCTGTAATATTGCTTTCTGGGGAATAGACTGGCAAGTTGGCGATCGCATCCTGCTCACGGATTGTGAACATCCCGGTATTGTGGCGATAGCGCAAGAGATTGGACGGCGATTTGGTGTAGAGGTGTCCACCTGTCCAATTATGGCGACGCTGGATCAAGGTGATCCCACCGCCGTGATTCAACAACACCTGACACCCCGTACCCGGTTAGTCGTTCTCAGTCATATCCTCTGGAATACGGGTCAAGTTTTGCCCTTAAAGGACATTGTGGAAACCTGTCGTGATGCAGTGACAGAAAACGCCCCGATCAGAATTTTAGTCGATGCGGCTCAATCCGTCGGTTCCTTACCCTTAAACTTAAGTGAACTTGGGGTAGACTTTTATGCATTTACGGGTCACAAATGGTGGTGTGGACCTGCAGGGGTTGGGGGTTTGTACGTGCGCCCTGATGTTTTAGAACACCTGCGTCCCACGTTTATTGGTTGGCGTGGTATTGTCCAGGACAAAACGGGTAAACCCATCGGTTGGAAACCTGATGGAGAGCGCTTTGAAGTCGCTACCTCCGCCTATCCTCTCTACGTCGGACTTCGAGAGGCGATCGCGACTCATCAGCAATGGGGAACGGATCAAAGCCGCTACGAAGAAATTTGTCAGCGCAGTCAGTATCTTTGGCAACGTTTATCTGAGTTAAACTCGGTTCGTTGCTTATTGACCTCTCCCCCCCAAGCCGGTCTAGTTTCCTTTGTTTTAACCAATAGCACACCTTCTTCCCAACTCGTCCAACAATTGGACCAAAAGGGTTTCCTGCTTCGGACACTTCGTGATCCCGACTGCATTCGCGCCTGTGTTCATTACTTTACAGACAATGAAGAAATTGACCAGTTAATGGACGCGATCATAAGTCAATTGTAGGGGCGGGTGTAGGGGCGGGTGTAGGGGCGGGTGTAGGGGCGGGTGTAGGGGCGGGTTTAGCCACACAATTGGAATCTCAGTGATAACATCTCAACAAAACCCGCCCTTATTCAATTGGAATCTCAGTGATAACATCTCAACAAAACCCGCCCTAATTCAATTGGAATCTCAGTGATAACATCTCAACAAAACCCGCCCTAATTCAATTGGAATCTCAGTGATAACATCTCAACAAAACCCGCCCTTATTCAATTGGAATCTCAGTGATAACATCTCAACAAAACCCGCCCTAATACCAAATCCTGACAAATCACAAATGAACACTATTCTGTTGACTTTTGTCGCACACCTTGCACAATCCGCGAGAGTTCACTCTTTTCGTCAACAGTAATCCGACTCGGAGAACCACTGATGATTCGCTCGTAATTGCGGAATGAATCCTTAATGTCTGCCCCACCTTTGCTAATTGTGTACTCCCGGATTCCGGTATCGTGCCAAGAACCACGCATTTTAAAGACATTAATTGCCCGGGACATTTGACCCCTAATTTCTACGTATTGCAGCATTAAAATTGTATCAGTAATCGTAGAAATATGGGAATCTGTAATCGAATTAGAACCCATAAATTGGTCAGTCGTATTTGTAAAAAAGCCCGTAATTTCTTCTTGCTTGGCGTAACCGGTCACCCCAATCACGAACTGACGGAACGCATTATTGCTTACCCCCCGCGCTAACGCTGAAAGCGAATCAATGGCAATGCGAGACGGTTTGAACTCCTGGATTTGGGATTGAATAATTTGTAAGTGATCTTCTAATCCGGCTGATTCGGGGTAAGAACAAAGAATTTTCAATAATCCTTTTTCCTCCATTTCCTCAAAATCGATTCCCCAGGATAAACCGTTTCGTGTGAGCTGCGCTCTGGATTCTTCGTAGGCGAAAAGTATCGCCCGTTCCTCATGTAAACAAGCATCCTGAATAAACTTACTGACTAATAAGGTTTTTCCAGTTCCTGTGGCTCCCGTTGCCAAGATAATGGAATCTTTAAAGAAGCCACCGCCACACATATCATCCAGGGTTTTAATTCCGGATGATACCCGCACATTGGACGAACGCTGCGTCAATTGCATGGCGCCTAAGGGGAAGATGTTAAATCCTTGATTAGTTAGGGTAAAGGGATATTCCCCTTTCATGTGGGTTGTACCCCGTAGCTTGAGAATTTCAATGGTGCGGCGTCGGCGTTCTCCTTCTAAAACATTGCGAATAATTACCACATTATCCGAGACAAACTCTTCCACGCCAAACCGCGCAACCGGTCCATATTCTTCAATGCGCTCTGTAGTCATGACTGTCGTCACTCCAATTTGCTTGAGACGAGCGACTAAGCGAAAAATTTCTCGCCGCACAACTGAAGCGGCATCGTATTGTTGAAATATGGCGGTGATGGAATCAACGGAAACGCGCTTGGCTTTGTACTTGCGAATTGCGTATTGAATCCGCTCGATTAAAGCAGATAAATCAAAGTTACCCACAACTTCTTGTCCTTCTGGATCAGGAGAGGCGTCCAGAATAAAAAGTTTGCCCTCATCAATTAGCTTTTGCAGATTCCAGCCTAAGCTATGGGAATTTTTAATAATATCGTTGGGAGATTCTTCAAAGGTAACAAAGACACCCGGATCATCGAATTGAGTGATCCCGTTATAGAGGAACTGAACCGCGAACAATGTTTTGCCAGTACCAGAGGTACCACTAACCAGTGTGGTTCGACCCACGGGTAACCCCCCATGGCTGATATCATCGAACCCTTCAATCATCGTCCGGATTTTATGGATTCCTGCTGTGGTAAATTCATCGGGTCTTTGCTCATCTAGATTAAATGGACTCATATTTTGTCGTCAAATTTAAAGATATAACTAAAATCACCGTAATCTGAGAATAGATCTCGGAGTTGCTATTATGCCATAAAATCTGAACGTTACCTAAAAATCAATCTCTCCATCGCGAATTTCTTCATAAAGCAGATCCAATCCGATTAAAACTTTTTCGCGATCGGACAGATCCCCAATAATTTTTCGCACTGGAGGGGGTAAAACTTTCGCTAGGGTTGGAGTTGCCAAAATTTTATCTTCCTCAGCAAGTTGAGGACTTTTGAGAACATCAATTACTTTCAGGGCGTAAACCCCTTGAAATTCTTGTTCTAGGATATTTTTAAGTGTTTTCAATGCTGTAACTGAGTGGGGAGTATTCCCAGCCACGTAAAGCTTGAGGACATAAGTTTTTTTTAAGGGACTCATAGGGTTAGCCATTAGTAATCAGCGAAGGATAGTTGCAACTTTAAAAGTAACCCGAAATAAATTCGTTCACCATTCACCAGGATGGGTCGGAAGCTAATTGCCAATGCCAAGATTATAGCGATTCTCACTCTTGATGAAATACAAGCATCTGTTTTTTTTCGTGCTACTCCTTTACTCCAAGCACTCTCCATGCTTTATGGTTCATTGCCTGGTGAAGTTGCCATGAACGAGGAGCCTAGGACTGTATTCCCTAAAACCGAGAATTGCTACATCTCCCAATTATAACTCTCTCGGTATCGAGCGACGATACATTTCACCTAAATGGGCAATCACATCGATCAGCGTTAGGCGATAGTCTGTGAGAATATCTTCACTGCGACCCTCTAGCTTGAGTTGTTGAGAAAAATCATCCATCAAATCCATGTGAATTTCTACAATTCTAGAAACGGATATGTCGGCAAAAAATGCTTCATTGACAAAATTATCAATTAACTGGTTAATCGTGGTATCTTGACTGAAGTACATTAAAACAATCTGACGATAATCCCTCTTAAGTTGTTCGATCAGCTTGGTTCTTTCATTTTGCGGTAAATAGCGAAAGAAAAACTGAGGATTTCGTTTATAGTACACACCGAGATAGCCCAGTCGCTCTTTGAGTTTTTCAGATAACCGATACTGCTGTTTCATTAAAGAACCCCGATGATTTTCCTCGGCTTTCTGATCCGCATTAGCCAGAAGATCGGGCAAGTTGCAGTTCGGAGACAGAGAAAGAAACTGGGTAATTGCCTGTTCTATTAAATGTTCTATCTCAGAGAGTTGGATAGTATCGAGTCGGACTTCAGCGGCGTGAAACATATAATGCACCTCCCCTGGTGTAAAATGAACGGTTGTCTGAATGGGGGTGGGCTGACCATTTGTGACAACAATCATGTTGTTCTCTTTTGATTCTTTGGGTAAAATCACCAGAGGAAGGAGGGTTCCTTGTTCGTACAACTGATTAATAACGGGTGGTAAGGATTCATCTTCTTGCAGCACTAAACAATCGATGTGCTGCTGTTTTTGTTCAACGAACTCCAGAAACTCAGCCTCTGAGTTCGCGATCAATAACACATAGCGATCGCCACTTAAAACCTGGCTCAGTGACTGCGCCAGGGCTGGGGAACGAACAAAAATACCAATCGACAGTTGAGGATGCAAAACGATAGAACTTCAATAGACAATAGAGTTGAAAAATAACCTTACCCATTGCCGAGTTGAATCACTCGACTGTAAAGTATTTTAACAAATTTTTTATAAAGTTAATTAACATTGAGTTAAATACTCTAAGAATTGTAAGTAATTGTAAGCACTTTGTCCTTTCCCCCCCCCATCCAGAGCAATAATTGAACTAGAGCTGTGGTTGTGTTGGTCAGCGTCAGAGTTCCTGACGCTACTCGGCATTTGGGCAACTTAATATACATTGATAGCCTGCGACCCAGCCGCTTCCCCTGATTTGAGCTAGATTGGTCATATCCATGTCAACTCCCAGTTTAAAAGAATGTGCTGCTCCTGTTCCGATTTGTTCACAAACCACTGATCTGACTGCCTTACTGGAAATTTTTCACGCATCAGGGAGTGACTCGATTGTGGTAGTCAGTGAGCAGCAATATCCCCTGGGAGTCGTGAATCTGCGAAAGATTATTCCCCATCTCCTAACCGGAGGGAGGTCAGCAGCAACTCTAGGAGAAAGAGCAACTGAAGATTTCTCTCAACCGCTCTCGGAACTGGAACCCTCTGTAATTGAACCCCTAGCGATTCTACCAGCATCGTTGACAATCAGCCAATTCTGGACTATTCTACCTGACTTAGACGGGGGAACACCAGACACACCACTCGATACATTCAACATTCCCTACCCTAAAGGTTCCAGACAATGGGCATTAGTCGAACCCAATGGCAGATTTTTGGGACTGCTCAATAGCTGGCAATTATTGCAATTCTTAGCGCCTAAATCCCAGACTGAGGATGTAGAGACGCGCCATGGCGCGTCTCTACGTCAGGGCGGGTTTTGCACAAACATTATCATCAATAGCCAAAAGGAAGTTTTAAAACCCGCCCCGACAACCCATTCCCTCGATAGTCGCGAAGGGTTCCCCAATCCCCAATCCCTATTAATCCAATTCCTCGAACAACTACCACTACCCCTGAGTTTACAAACTGCAACCGGGCAAGTCTTGTCAGAAAATCTGGCTTGGCGTCAGCAGATAGGGCTATGGTGGGATTATCCAACTGGGATAGAGTCAACCTCGGTTGAATCACCATCTAATGTAGGCGTCCTCAGTTATAACCCTCACTCCGAGTCAACCCGCTACTGTGCCAATTGGCAGACAAATCCTCAGGTGACAGAACCATTAACTGTAGCCGATCCCAAGCCCACCCCAATGGAACTCAACAATCGGGAGAAACCAGTGGCTTGGGGCGTTGGTTATGAACCTCAGCCAATATTCACCTCCCCTAGAGCGATAGGTTGTGACTATGGAGGCGATCGCACTCGTCCCATGGCAACCCATGCTCAACATCCAGAACTTGAGTCTACAGCGACATCCCCATATCCTCAAGACTCACAAATAGATAGGGAAATGCGAGAAACCACAACAATCCAGGATCGCCAGTTTTCGTTGACAAAAATGCCTCTATCCCCATCGTTGTTTCCAGAATTGGCAACGGAGAACTGGAAAAATTTACCAAGGAAAGACTCACCATGGCACGTTTCTACACAATCAGACACAGCCAACTCCCCGATCGCGGAAAATACCCTCAGTCCCCCTAATTCACAGCTTTGGTTAGTCATGGCGCAAGACACGACAGATCAGCAGCAAGTCGCTCAAGAACTGACTGCCAAAAATGCAGATTTAGTCCAACTCAACCGCCTCAAAGATGAGTTTTTAGCCTGTATTAGCCACGAACTCAAGACACCACTCACTGCCGTTTTAGGATTATCAACTCTGCTCAAAGATCAATCCTTGGGAGAACTAAATCAACGTCAAGCTCGTTATGCTCGGTTAATTTATCAGAATGGGCGTCAACTGATGGCGGTGGTCAATGATATTCTGGATCTAACGCGCATGGAAACAGGTCAGCTCGAACTGACCTTAGAGCCAGTGCAGATTCAAAGCCTGTGCGATCGCGCCTATAAACAAGCGCTCCAAGTCTACTCAGACAAAGATCAAACCCAAGAAGGCACAACACCCGACATCTCCTTTGTTTTAGAGATTGAACCCGGTATAGAAACCATCATTGCCGATGAACTGCGGCTGCGGCAAATGCTGACGCACCTGCTATCCAATGCGCTCAAATTTACCGACAGCCAAAACACCGTGGGTTTAAAGGTTAACAATCAAGATGGCTGGATAGCCTTTACCATCTGGGACACAGGAATTGGTATTCCCGAAGACAAGCAGCACTTGATTTTCCAGAAATTCCAGCAATTAGAAGAACCGCTCACTCGTCGATTTGAGGGGACAGGTTTAGGATTAGTCTTAACCCAACGCTTGGCTCGTTTACATGGGGGAGATATCTCGTTTATCTCTAAAAGTGGTAACGGTAGCGAGTTTACCCTGCTCCTTCCCCCCTGTCCACCGTCTGGCAGGGATTTGGCAGAGACTGAGGACTGGGGACAGGCGAACGCCAACTTTCCATTTCCCAATCGTAATCGTTTAGTGTTAATTGTAGAAACTGTACCCCGCTATCTAGAAAGCGTGACGGTGCAGCTCAAACAGCTAGGCTATTGGGTGGTCAATGCTCGCTCAGGTCCTGAAGCACTCTCAAAAGCTCGTAGCTTACAACCAAGCATCATCTTACTCAATCCCCTCCTCCCGCAAGTTTCGGGTTGGGATGTACTGACATTGCTCAAGTCTGATCCGCAAACTTGTCATATTCCTATCTTAGTTACAGCGACCCAAGCTGAAAAAGAACAGGCTTATAAAAATAAGGCGGATGGCTTCTTAAGTTTACCAGTTCAAGGGGAAGCATTGGCGAAAAGCCTGACTCGCTTGGGTAAACACCAGCGTTCCCCCAATCAGGTACTAACGTTGCTTTATCTGAGTGCTGGGTTAGTCGAGGTTCCCCCAGAATCGTCAAAACTAATTTCTCAGTTAACTGATGCACTAAGTTGCCAACATTCAGACTTGAAATACCGCATATTGGAAGCCGATGATTTAGAACAGGCAGAATTATTGGCGCGGGTTTGGCATCCGGATATCGTTTTGCTCGATGGGGCTGGGATTAACGATCCCCCAGGTTACTTTAAAACCTATTCGTTATATCCCACATTAGCGGATCTACCCCTGATTACTCTGGATCATCAAACCACAGAAGCTGCCAATCAAGCGATGGGACTTTCTGTCTATCCCTGTTTAGCACCGGATAACCCACAGAAAATTACCACATTGCTGCAAGTGATTCAAATTGCGGCGGGAGTGAGTCGCAAGTCTAGCATTCTCATTTTTGATCTTGGCGACACTCAAGGAGTTAGTCCCAAATATCACGCCTTCAACACAAATCCCGTCACACCTTACACACCTTGGCTACGGGCATTGATTCAATATCTCCAAGCGGCTGGATTTAGAAGCCTATTCTCCCACTGTTGGTCAGATGTCTGGCATCAACTTCAACAACAAATGGTTGATGTATTGCTAATTCGGATCAAAGATATCGAGAATGATTCGGGCGTGGTTCAAGGATTAAGGGATCTGAGTCAGCTACCGAATCGACCCCCGATTCTTTTGCTGGATCATCGATTGCCCGATTCTTCTCTCCATGTTGGAGTCTCTGAGTCGGATCAGATAACGACGGAATTAGAGTCGCAATTACAAAGCGTTGCGACTAAAATTTTGCCCGGACGTTCCCATTCTATGAGTCAATTGTTAGAACAAATTTATCAGGTTCTCGGCTAGGGCAAAGTGTTCTAAGCTGTTCAGGATTTAGATTAGGATACCTAAATTCCTCAAAGGGAACAGGCAACAGGGAATATCCAATTTAAATGCACATCAGTTTAGTAAATATCAAGTAAGAATCAGCGATTAACGATCAACAATTAATTTAGTCTGAATCCCTAGATAAGAGTGGCTGCCAATTCTGACCTCTAAATTTGACGCTCTGTCGAAATAGACGAGAGTCGCGGTAATCATCGCAAGTCCGATGAGGATGACGCCAATATCATTTTTTTCCATGGTAGTATGCCTTCATTGCTGATACCTTCAACAATAGACGGCTGACTCCATCCGGAGAAAATACACAGGGCAAGTTGCTGAATTGACTAGGACATAAGGGTTTAACTTAACCAAGATTGGGGAACGGTTAGCCTTTGGGAGTGGACAATTTCTCAGCTAGCACTGCTGAGGGTTTGGGAGTTGTGCAGCAAGCCCTAGTTAAGTTACTGGTTTGTGGCAAAATGTTATCTGTAAAACCATCCGTGTCAACTTAAGCCACAACCCTTGCCAATTATTGTTTCAAGCAGTTCGACACAAACTGGGGCGTTAAGCTTGCTCCCTAAGCTATTACAGGAGAAAGAGCAATCCGCAAGAGCATTCTCTTGCTCCCAGACGTGCCATGGCACGTCTCTACAAACCCGGCTCCCTCTGCTTCCCCTGCTTTTAGCGCTTAAGTTGACACCAATGCTGTAAAACCCGCCCCTACACGCCTGTTCCCTCGCTTCAATGTAAATCTTCTTCCCAAATCCCGATATAGATTCGTCCCTCTTGTTGGCGTTCAATCACGCCTTCAAGATAATCTAGCCGAAAGGAAAACTGCTGAGATTGACGTTGCCACACTTGTTCTAATCCCTGTTGGATTTGCTGGTTAAGCTTGCACCCTAACATTCCATTCAATGTCAATATTACCGTCTGAGAATCAACTTCAGCCGTAAAGGAGGCTTCGGTTTGGCGAATTCGTAGAGAATTTCGGTCAAACAGAAAACCTAAGCTGATCTGATCAGGTATTAATTCATAGAATACAGCACGAGTATTGGGCCAATAACCCCGTGCGGTTCCGGTGGGAGCGCCTAATAGACGCATTACATCTTCTTTGGTAATTCCTGGCTGAAAGGCGGGAATGCCAACGCCTGTTGGGGCTTCTCGACACCGAGTTTCAATCATGTCTCCTAGAGGAGGTGGAAAGACGTTGATGGATTCTAAGGGAAATGTAGAAGGCTTTGAGGCAAGTAGGGAACTTAGTTGTAACCGCGTCAGTGGTGAAAAAAATTGATTGGATAGCACGATGGTAAAAATCCCGGCTATCAGGAAATTTGTAATGATGACTATTCCCATGACTATTTTATTAAAATTTAGAGGGTATGTATAGCACCGCAGATAATCGGTTTTGGCTACCTCATTTTTGGCAATTAAAAGGTTATAATAGGATTGGATTTATACTCAAAAATGGCGCATTTTTTAGGACTATCCAAACATTACGCCTTAAATAATTCGGTTAGAAAACTGTCGCTCTTTTTTTAGGAGTAAATCATTTTTCTTGTCATCCCACCATCAATGACAAAATTCGCACCCGTCATAAATGTGGCTGGGGAAGACGCTAAATAAACGGCGAATGCGGCAATGTCTTCTGGTTTGCCCACTCTACCCGCTGGATGTTGTTGATGATCCTGGGGGGTTAATTGGAGTTGATGTCTGGTTGAGGGTTTTTGCCATTCGCTGATGTCTATCCATCCCGGACTAATGCAATTGACTCGAATATCAGGACCGAGGCTAATTGCGAGGGCATGAGTTAAGGCGACAATTCCGCCTTTAGCCGCCGCATAAGCTTCTGTATTCGGTTCAGACATGAATGCACGGGTCGAAGCTATATTAATAATTATGCCTTGGTTTTGCCTGAGATAGGGAACAGTATGTTTGGCACAAAGAAATGCGCCGGTTAGATTAGTCGCGAGCTTGTGATTCCAATCGTCTAAACTGAGTTCTGTGATTGGGGGATTTTCGGGATTGGCAATTGCCGCATTATTGACCAAGACATCGATTCTGCCCCATTGGTTGTGGATGGCTTGAATCGCCTGTTTGACGGAATCTTCATTGGAAATATCCGTCTGAATAAATTGAATTGAACCAAGGGGTTGAAACTCGGCGGCTGTAGATGTTCCCGCTTCTTGATCAATTTCTGCGATCGCGACGTTCATTCCCTGTTCTAAGAAGGCTTTCGCGATCGCCTTGCCAATCCCTTGTCCGCCTCCGGTAACAATGGCGACTTTCCTGTGCAAGCTCATCGGTTACTATCTCCTAATCCTTAGGATTGAGCCGCTCGTTGTTGTTTCAGATAGGTAAAAACTGACTTATCGCCAATGTCAGGGGGAATTGGCTGGATTGCCTTACGCACCGCAAAGACCAAAAATAGCACCGTCCAAAGTCCTAAAAGCACCTGTTCCGCCGTGGCGGGTAACAGATGAACTAAATGTCCCAGTAATAAGACGGGTACTAAGGGAGTCAGCAACTTAGTTTCAAAGCGGTTAAAACAAAATGCTTCTTTGAAATAAATCCCAGTTAACGCCACAAACACAAAACCAATCCCGAAGAGGGTAACGGGTTGGTTATAGACGAAAAGGGCAAGGGGTTCGCTACTCTCGATGGCGAATACGACAGCCGCAATCGTGCCAATCCCCCAAAATAATTGTAGGAGTCGGTGTAGGGGGGCTAAATAGATATGAATCGTTGCCAAACTCACGCCTAGCGCCACACAGAACAAGCCATATAGGGGCGTGAGGGCAGTTAAAATGGTGGGATTATCCGGTTGCCATAAGACTAACCCACTAGCGAGCGCAAAGCTCAATGCCGCGATTATCAGGCTACTGCGGTATACAATAACCCCGACGCGATCGCTGTCGGTAATCGTAAATTCGCCAAATTGACCCTGGTAAACCTCAGAGTCCCATTGTTGCTGTAGTACCATTTTATCTCCTCTCTATACCACGAGGGGGCTGGGAAAGCCCTGACTGTAGAGACGTTGCCTGCAACGTCTCTACACCACACCTGCCTTTTTTACCAGCCTGTACCCTCTGTCTTTATACAATTTAACCTTTGATTTCAGTGGTGACAGCCACCTCTACCCTCTTCCCTAAATCTAACTGCAACTCAGATTGAGCGCTACCGCCATTCACCGCAATTTCTACCCAACCGTGACTCCCAATGAGGGCGATGAGTTCTCCTAAAGGGTGATCGCTATAGGTTTGACCCCTGGGGATCTGGCGCTGGTTGACGGTGACTGACCAAGTTTTTCCCGTCACGTCAGCGGCGGGAATATTGGTGATCAGGTTGCCGAAATGGTCAATATACTGGATAGAACCCGTGATCCCCGTCGCGGTTTTGGTCAGTTCCGGGATCGGTAATTGTACCAGAGTGCTAGGTTCGATCACTGATCCCAAATCTTCTAAGAGAACACCACTGGCAAGATGTGCGCCAACGGGGGCAAATATATCTCGACCATGGAATGTTTGACTAGGGGTGGGGGTGCGCCAAAATTCTGGGTTGGTGAGTTCAACAGCAAAAACAATCGTACTTTGGGTTAAGATACCGCTAAATAATCCATTATCAGGTCCGACGAGGAAACCATTATCCACTTGTAGCGCGATCGCACGGCGCTGGCTGCCTACGCCAGGATCAACCACAGCGATATGGATGGTGCGATCGGGAAAGTAGGGATAAGCGTTCATCAGGTTAAATCGGGCGGCGGCGATGTTTTGCCGAGGAATCTCGTGGGTGAGATCGATGATCCTCAGGGCTGGGTTAATTTGGGCGATGACGCCTTTCATGACTCCCACGTAGACATCGTTGATGCCAAAGTCACTTAATAGGGTGATGATTGGGGTTTGAGACATGATGAATCTAAATACATTAAATTACATGTTCTGATACTATTAAAAATAGCTTTCTGAGATTGTTGGGTGAGTAGCAAGAGTGCATCCCAATGGTCAAAAAAGTTGGTAGTGGGATCATCTTTCTCCCGGATGCCTATCAACTTTGTTTTGTAGTTTTGTCATTTGGGTTGAGGGACAAAAGCCAACGCCATCGCTAGCTTGAACATTTTGTGCTTTTTCTGACATGCTCCCCTTGCTTCCTAGAAGTAAGGAAAGCAGGCAAGAGCAACAAAGGATAATATTAGGATATCAAGGTTGATAAATCTTGCCCACCCTACATAAAATCAACTTAATCAAAGAACCCGCGCAGGCGGGTGCAAGTTTGTGTAGCTGCGGTTTCTAACCGCCAAGCTTTTCCCGATAAGTTGGGTTGAGGAACGAAACCCAACTCTCGTTAATATGCACTTACTCCAGCGCCTGCTTCACCCGTTGATACTCTGTAATTGCCAAAGAAACCAACGGTTCTGCTTCATCTATTGTACCTGCCCGTCCCAAAGCTTCTAATTGTTGACAAAGTTGGGCAAGTTTCTGCACTCCTAATGCCTGACTGCTAGACTTGAGACTGTGAGCTGTATGATACAGCAAATCAGCATCTCCTTGCTTAACGGCATCCTGAATAGATGTTAACAATTCCGGTGCTTCTTGTAAGTAACAGTTAATCACTGCGCTAAGTTCATCCCCTGCCATTTCTTGCAAGTTTTCCATCACGTCTGGATCAATAACAGGCTGTTCCGTCGGCTGTTCTGTTGTCGGCGGTTGACATTGACTTAATGCCTGTTTTAAAACATCAACATGAATTGGTTTACTCATATAGTCATCCATACCCGCCGCTAAACAGAGTTCGCGATCGCCTTGCATCGCATTAGCTGTCATGGCAATAATCCGGGGACGCGAAAATACGGGAAATTCTTGACAAATTTTCTGGGTTGCGGTTAATCCATCCATTTCTGGCATCTGTACATCCATGAGTACCACATCGTAGGATTGACGGCGCAGTGCTTGTAACACTTCTAACCCATTGGCAACACTATCGGGTCGATATCCCAACCGCTTCAACATATTAATCGCCACTTTTTGGTTCACTACATTGTCTTCCGCTAAGAGAATTTTAAAGGGGAATTTTTGGGCAAAAGTGGGGTCATATTTGGATGAATGGGAACGAGTTTTTCGGGGTGAATGTTCCTCCTGCGTCAGAATATTGACTAAGATGTTGTACAACTGAGACTGTTTAATCGGTTTATGCAAATATCCCGCGATCGCAGGGCTTGAATTTGCTAACTGGGTGTCAGGCTGTGTCTCGACTTGCCCGATCAATCCCAGCATGACTATGGGTAAGTTTTGGCAATGGGAATACTGACAGATTTGCGTGGCTAAACTCCAATTCTCCATCTGTAGAATCTGGGATGCCAAAATCGCTATATCAAAGCGTTTTCCCTGTTGTAACCATCCTAAAGCTTCTGTTGTTGATGCGGTAGTTTCCACCTGTATACCAAAGGATTGGGCTTGTTCGGTTAACATTTGCCGAGTCGCCGCATTATCTTCCACAATCAACAGGCGTTTATTCGTCAATACCTGATGAGAATTATCGGGTTCTGAATCTGAGGAAACTGGAGTCGCGATCGCGGTGAAATAAAACGTCGAACCTATACCCTCTTGACTTTCTACCCACATTCTGCCTCCCATCAGTTCACTCAGTCGCTTGCTAATCGCTAGTCCTAATCCTGTACCGCCATATTGACGAGTGGTTGAAGCATCAACTTGGCTAAAGGGTTTAAATAGCCGATCAATATGTGTTTGGGAAATGCCAATTCCTGTGTCACGCACAGCAAATTGCAAACAGATTTTATCATCGGACATTTCTGCCGTAGGGTTCACCGAAATCACAACTTCTCCTGTTTCGGTAAACTTGACCGCATTACTGACTAAATTAACTAAAATTTGGCGCAATCGCGTCACATCTCCCCTAATCATCTCAGGCGTTTGAGCGTCCATTAAATAGGCTAACTCAATCCCTTTCTCTCTTGCCTTAGACGATAGCAGATCTAAAGACTCCTCAATACAATAACGTAAATTAAACGGATGTTCCTCTAAGTCTAGATTGCCTGACTCAATCTTAGAAAAATCCAGAATATCGTTAATAATCGTCAGCAGGGCATCACTACTATTGCGGATAATATCCACAAATTCTCCCTGCTGGGCGGTTAATTTCGTATCCAGTAGTAAGCTCGTCATGCCAATTACCGCATTCATTGGCGTGCGAATTTCGTGACTCATCATTGCCAGAAAATCACTCTTAGTGCGGTTTGCTGTTTCTGCTTCTTCTTTCGCAACTTTGAGTTGTTCTTGGGCAATTTTTTTATCGGTAATATCAGTAATAGTGCCGACTATACGGTAGGGATTGCCCTCGCGATCGCGAATACATCTGCCCTTCGCCGCAATCCACAGATAATGCCCATCTCGATGTTTGAGCCGATGGATATTTTCATAAATCTGGGTTTCTCCAGCTAAATGATGATTGATATCTTCTATTGCCTGATGGAAATCGTCAGGATGAACCTGATCAGACCAGCTTGATAGAAGGTTTGGCAAAGGGTTCTCCTCATAGCCAAGAATCCGCATCCAAACAGGGGAATAATACACCTCATTGGTCAAGACATCCCAGTCCCAAATCCCGTCATTTGTACCAGAAACTGCCAGTTCATAGCGTTCTTCTCGTTCCCGTAATAGGGCTTCTATCCGTTGGCGCTCTTTAATTTCAACTGCCAGTTCACTGTTAATCGCTGATAGTTTTTGGGTTCGTTCTTGTACCCGTTGTTCTAAGGTTTCTTTTGCCTGTTTAATTTCCTGGAATTTTTGAGTCAGTACCGATGCCATTAATTTAAAGTTGCTAACCAGGGAATGAATTTCTCGGACTCGGCTTTGAGACCAATCAATCGAGACAGTGCTATCCAGCAGTTTTTGCGGTAAATTAGTTGTTACCTGTGCCAACTTGTATAAAGGTTTAACTAAGCGATGGCTTAATAGTACGGCAACCAGCAAGGCTAAGACAGTAATCAGTAGCATTGTTGCCATGTTTTGCAGGTAGAGTAATTCTAAATTATCAATATAAGGGGCAGTCGGAATTTTAAGAATTAACGTCCAATGAAGATAGGGTTCAAGAGAGATTTCTTGAACATGAAAGGAATTTCGCCAACGCACCATAATGGGCGTACCGGGTGTTTTAGGTACCCACTGAAAAATATCAGCATCAAGGGGACGAATTTCACCGCCTTGACGCGGATTAAACGATTCCATGACACGGGTATTAGACTGGGTACTGGCAATCAGGCGATTTTGACGATCAACCAGCGCTATCTGTAATCCTCGTTTTTGGATATTCAGTGTCAAGAATTCCTGAATTTGACTTAAATCCAGGGAAGCATAGGCAATACCACGAAAGCGATTATTAACAATGACTGGCACACTTAAACCCACATGAGGTATCGGATCAGTATCATCAACATGTACATCAGAGAGAATCGGCTGTAAACGAGTGGCGGTTTCCTCTAGTAAGGAGTATGGAGCAATATTCAACCCAATAATTGATTCTCCAGCTTCATTCAATTGGGGCTGAGCGGCAATTATTGTTCCCTTAGCATCGGTGACATAACTTTTAATAAAATCCGAGAAACTCCGCTTGAGCAATTCAGTACTTTGCTGTAAATATTCCGAAGGTTGCTCTGGAGATTGAGCCGCAATCTCAGCTAGTTCCTCGACCCCATGTAAATGTTGCTGATACCAGAAATTTAGGTTAGCTACAAGGGATACAGATGTGGCGTTGAGTTCGGTACGAATTTCTGATTCAATATTGTTGAGAATTTCCCGTCCGTTTAAAACGGTTAAAATTAATACCGGGAATAATACAAAAGAAACGAAGAGATTAAAAATTGTTTGCTGAAGCGAAAGCCGCTTGGATTTGTGTCGAATATTTAACCACTTTTGTAATGGTGAGTTTGTGACAATTAGCGTTGTAATTAAAGCATTAAAGATACCATTTACCGATTGCTTAAATATAATCAGCCAGGTTTGGGTCGCCGGAACATTTAAAACCCCACCATAAAATAGCCCGACTAGAGGCATACCCATTAGCACCCAATAAATGCCAGCGAGGAGCAGCATGTTTTCTGTCTTGCGGTGCAACAGCAAGCTAATAAACAGGGCTTCCCCGGTTAAAATAATAATGGCGTAGGGATGTCCCCAAAGAGTGTAGGTGTAACTGCTGGCAATGAGGGCGGCTAAAGTTCCCCAGAATACGCCATAAAAATACACCACCATTAAGACAGCGATACTGCCAAATAAAAAGTCCACCCCAAAAAATAGGGATAGACTGAAATAGTTGCCTAAATATCCAGCTCCAATCAGTACGATGAGTAAGAGGTTAACGCGCTTAAACAGGGAGAAAAATCCTTTGATAAAATGAAAAGGGAATTTCATAGATGAGAGAGCGTTGGCTGGTTTTCTGGAGCTAGACGTGGCAGAATGATCACCGACAGATCATTATCTGAGTTGAACTAATCCACCTTAGATCTAGCTTAGACTCAGATCTTGCATCTGTCGCTTTCTTTGGACAGTATTGGGCAGCCTATCACCTTTGTAGTGGCTCGGCACAGCTAAAAAGGCTGGGAAACCAGTTAGAGACGCTGAGTAAGACCCATATACTTTCGGGTATTGAGGCATCGGCGAATGAGACGCGAAGCCTACACTATACCCAGAGGGTTAGTGTAGGTAGTTCACTTACTGATACCCTATTCCTACAACGTCCTAGAATGTCTCATTTTGGCAATATCTAAGGCACAACGGCAATACATTCAATTTCAACTAAAACGTCTTTAGGAAGTCGGCAAACTTCGACACAAGCACGGGCAGGGGCGGATGCTTCGTCAAAATAGCGAGCATAAACTTGATTCATTGCCGCAAAATTATTCATATCAGAAAGAAATACTGTGGTTTTGACGATATCTTGCATCTGAACACCAGCTTCTTCCAAGATAGCGGCTAAATTTGCCATCGCCTGTTCCGTCTGCTTGGCAATATCGTTTGCTCCAATAATTTCACCGGTTTTGGGGTCAAGGGGAATTTGACCGGCGACAAAAATCAGTTCTCCTCTGGCTGCGATCGCTTGATTATAAGGACCGACGGGTGCAGGGGCGTTGGTTGTGCGGATAATTTTTCGGCTCATGGGTTGATTGGGAAAGTGTTGAGTGTTGAGTTTTGAGTGTTGAGTTTTGACCCTTCACTTCGTTCTGGGAACCTGTTTTGTCGGGGCGGGTTTAGGGATTTTATGCTTGGCTATTGATGGTAACGTTTGTACAAAACCCGCCCTGACTTGACCCTTCACTTCAGTGTTCTTGTACAGTAGTCTCAGCCTAATTTACCACGTTGGCAAATCGCTCTCTTGCTTGTGCCGTATTTAAGATGAATCAATCCACTCAATCTACCTCTACTCTCCCCAAACCGGATCTCGTTCAAGGAAAAAAACGACGTAGGCGCATCAATCTCTTGACGCTGATGGTTTTTGCGATCGCGCTTTTGGTGGCTACCCCTGTCTTATTTATATTGAGCAATATTTTTACAGATGCGGGCGAGATTTGGCAGCATCTGGCGCAAACGGTTTTATGGCGCTACATGGCTAATTCGTTCTGGCTGATGATTGGCGTAGGGTGTGGTGTTGGTTTAATCGGTGTGGGAACAGCGTGGTTGGTGACAATGTGCCGTTTTCCTGGATCTCGCCTGTTTGAATGGGCGCTATTATTACCCCTGGCTGCACCTGCTTATGTCTTAGCCTATACCTACACCGACTTTTTGGACTTCTCAGGACCGATTCAAACCGCGTTACGGGATGGGTTTGGCTGGAGTTATGGCGACTACTGGTTTCCCAATATTCGTTCCCTGGGTGGGGCAATTCTCATGCTGACGCTGGTGTTGTATCCGTATGTTTATTTATTGGTACGGGTGGCGTTTTTAGAGCAATCGCTTTGTACATTAGAAGCCAGCCGCAGTCTGGGGTGTGGTCCGTGGCGCAGTTTTTTTACTGTAGCATTGCCCTTAGCCCGTCCCGCGATCGCAGCGGGTGTGGCGTTAGCTTTAATGGAAACGCTGAATGATTTTGGCACGGTGAAGTATTTTGGTGTGGAGACATTCACCACAGGTATTTATCGGACGTGGTTTGGTTTGGGGGAACGAGTCGCCGCCGCCCAATTAGCCGCATTTCTGCTGTTATTTATTTTGGCATTAATTTGCGTCGAGCGATGGTCACGGCGTCAGGCACGATACTATCAAAACACGACCAGTTATCGCCAACTGCCCAGTTATCGGTTAGGAGGTATACGCGGAATTGGTGCGGCGTTGGCGTGTTTTTTGCCATTAAGTCTGGGGTTTTTGCTTCCGGCTGGCCTCTTGCTGGAGATGACGCTGAAAAATACCACGACGACGCTAGATGGTGAGTTTTGGGGCTATGCCCGTCATAGTTTTATTCTGGCAGTCGTTACCGCCGTTTTAGGAGTTGCGATCGCAGTCATTATGGCTTATGGATTACGGTTGCAATCAACCTTAGTGATGCAGTTAGCGACTCGGATTGCGGCGATGGGCTATGCTGTACCCGGTTCAGTGATTGCCGTAGGGATTCTGATCCCCCTTGGCAGACTGGATAATGCCATTGATGCGGGAATGCGGGCGATAGTTGGCATATCTACAGGCTTACTATTCAGTGGCACGATTACGGCTTTAGTTTATGCCTATTTGGTGCGCTTCCTTGCCGTATCGTTCAATAGTGTGGAAGCCAGTTTAAGTAAAATTAAGCCCAGTTTAGATGATGCTGCCCGTTCCTTGGGTTACACTCCAACGAGTACCTTAGTCAAAGTCCATGCACCGATGATGTGGGGTGGATTACTGACGGCGGGGATGCTGCTGTTCGTAGATGTGATGAAGGAATTATCAGCTACCTTAATTATTCGACCCTTTAATTTTGACACCCTTGCCGTGCGCGTCTACAATCTGGCATCGGATGAGCGGTTAGTAGAGGCGGCGGCGCCTGCATTAGCGATCGTCGTTGTTGGCATAATTCCAGTCATCTTATTAAGTTGGCGAATTGCGCGATCGAGATGAAGGTCATTCGTCCTTTGTTGATTGTTCATGGTTCATTGGTAATCATCTCCCCCAGCTCCCTCTGCTCCCTCTGCTCCCTCTGCTCCCTCTGCTCCCTCAGCTCCCCCAGCTCCCCCAGCTCCCTCTGCTCCCCCAGCTCCCTCAGCTCCCCCAGCTTCCTCTGCTCCCTCTGCTCCCCCATCTCCCCTCTTCCCTGATGCGGAATGTCGGTTATTATGATAAATTTTTTAACATACGTTCTCAGGAAATCATATAGACCCCTGAATAACGTGGTTCAAGCCTATGTGCCTGTAAAACCAGAAATTATCTGCCTGGGAAGGGTGGGTATCCAGGTTCTCCCATTGAGGAGATAAAGGCTGGGCAACCAGTCACAGATGCTGAGTAAGACCATCATCGGACCTTTGTTCCGAACATCTTCGGATGTACCCAACATGGCATCGGCAATAAAGACGCGAAGTCCACGCTTACCCACTAGGGAAGCGTCTGTATTTCACGATTTGCTGCATCAACTTAATGAAAGCCAGCGATGATCGAACCAGCTAACGAGCAAACCTTGGCAGAACTTGCGCCAAGTAGTTACGAGTGCCGCTCTTGCGGCTACGTTTACGAGCCAAATAAGGGAGATAGTAACCAAAATATTGTCGCCGGGACAACCTTTGAGGAGCTACCCAGCGACTGGCGCTGTCCGGTTTGTGGCGCCAAAAAGCCCCAATTTCAGGATATTGGTGCCAGTGGTACCCCATCTGGGTTTAAGGAGAACCTCACCTATGGCTTTGGGGTGAACCTTTTGACCCCAGGTCAAAAGAATATCTTGATTTTTGGTGCCTTAATGCTAGGCTTTATCTTCTTTATAAGTTTATACGGACTGCGCTGAACCGAGGAGGCAATCCCTTACACACCAATGTCTCAGTTACGCCAAAAGACAGAATGTTGCCAATGAGCGATTTAATGAAAACTTTGAAACGAATTGTAATAGTCTTCGCGATCGCCTGCTTGTGTATTAGTTGTAAGTATGCCGAACCCTTGAGCTATAACCCTTGGGAGCTGGTTTCCTTACCCACCCAGGAAACACTACGGGATATCGGGTTTACCGATAACCCCAGTCATGGATGGCTCGTTGGCAGCAATTCCACACTCCTGGAAACCACCGATGGTGGCGAAACCTGGCAAGAGAAAGTCCTTGATGTTGGGGATGAGAATAAATATCGTTTCACATCCGTGAGCTTTGCAGGTGACGAAGGCTGGATTGTGGGTGAACCCTCCATTATGCTGCATACTACTGATGGTGGTGTTTCCTGGTCACGCATACCCTTAAGTGAAAAGTTACCCGGAGACCCCAACACAATTTTGGCAGTGGGTCCCAAATCAGCGGAGATGACAACCACAATTGGGGCAATTTACCAAACCCAAGATGGGGGTAAAACCTGGAAAGCCCAGGTAGAAGAAGCGGTGGGTGTACTTCGTAATATTGCCCGTTCCAACGATGGCAAATATGTCGCGGTTTCTGCTAGAGGGAACTTTTACTCAACCTGGGAACCCGGTCAAAGTGCCTGGGAACAGCATGAACGCAGCAGTTCTAAGCGTCTGCAAAATATGGGATTCACTAAAGATGGGCGTCTGTGGGGACTAGCACGAGGAGGAATGCTACAGTTTAGTGGTAGCGAAGATTTAGAGGCTTGGGAAGAGCCAATTTATCCCGAATTTTCCACCAGTTGGGGATTACTGGATTTAGCTTACCGAACTCCCGATGAAGCGTGGTTAGCGGGGGGTAGTGGGAATTTGCTTTGTAGTTTTGACGGGGGCAAAACCTGGCTAAAAGATCGCGAAGTTGAAAATGTACCATCCAACTTTTACAAAGTTGTCTTTATCACGCCAGAACAGGGATTTGTTATTGGTCAAGCGGGTGTTTTGCTCAAGTATGAACCCCCAGCCAAAACAACGGCTTGATCGTTCATAATCAGTTGGCTGTATCTCGGCTTGATCATGGCTGTAAAGCCCGCTCGATGCTTTAAAATAGTAAGGTCGAGTGAATTATAACTGTTACTGGGAAGGAGGAATCATTTATGTCAGGAACTACTGGTGAGCGTCCATTCGGCGATATTGTTACCAGCATTCGTTACTGGGTCATTCACAGCATCACGATTCCGGCTCTGTTTGTTGCAGGTTGGCTATTTGTTAGCACAGGTCTAGCTTATGATGTGTTTGGCACACCCCGTCCGAACGAATATTTCACGCAACCACAGCAGGAAATTCCGATTGTGAGCGATCGCTACGATGCGAAAAAGCAAATTGATCAATTTACCAAAAAGTAACGTAACCTTTGGAGATTTCTGTAAAAAATCATGACTAATACTCCCAATCAACCCATTTCCTATCCGATTTTTACCGTTAGATGGTTAGCTGTTCATACCCTAGCGGTTCCCACCGTCTTTTTCCTCGGCGCGATCGCTGCCATGCAATTTGTTCAACGATAGGAGATAAAATCCATGCCAGAGCGTTCTCGTAATCCGAATAACCAGCCAGTTGAACTAAACCGGACTTCTCTGTTTCTGGGTCTGTTGTTGGTTTTTGTTTTGGGCATTCTCTTTTCCAGTTATTTCTTTAATTAACTCAACTCATTCATTCGTTAGCTTGAACTAGGAGGTATTAGCCGTGTCTGGAAGTGGAAGAATTCCGTTGTGGGTTGTCGCCACAATTGCTGGAACAGGTGTTCTGGTTGTTGTTGGTCTTTTCTTCTATGGCGCCTACGCAGGCGTTGGTTCTGCGATGTAAGCTGTAACGCATTTAATTTGATAAGGCAATCTAAGCTATCAAAGGGTTTCAGTAGCTAAATTATTGGATTTAGCTGCATAGCAGCTTAGCCTTGACCGCTGTCCTCATTGAACTGAGAATTTATCTCAGAATTGACACCGCCAGTTTTGTGGAGACTGGCGGTATTTTATGCGTATTAATACTTATAATAATTTACCCGTCTCCCTTATTGGTGATTGAGGAAGAGGCAATGGGTGATGGGGGCAATCTTCCCCATTTCCCTGTCATCAGTGCTGGAACTCCTGGGAAACTGCCGTCTTTGTGTGATATTTTCCTGACAATTGACAGTTTTAACCCAAAACTGTAATAATATATACAGAAATAATTTGAGAAACTCATCTAAATCTCAGGGATCTATCCCAAGTTAGATGCCGTTTCAGCCAAGTTAGAACAGGAAACCCATTTCCCCCAAGCCAACATTCGCTAGTGGTGGAAATCAATCGGAGGAGTAAACTATGAAACTTCATTATCGAGGTGTCAACTACGATTCAGAGCCATCAATGGTAGACGTAAGCGAAGGTGAGACTGGTGGCACATACCGAGGTCACAGTTGGAAAATTCACAAGCCGAAGCTGCATCAGAGACGCCCAGGGTCAGTGGGACGCCAAGGGTCAATGGAACTAACCTATCGGGGTGTCACCTATCGGCGCGGCTAAAACGCTTAGAGTCTAGACATCACTCAATCAATTGAAATCATTTTTTTAAAAGACTTAAGGGAGACAAGGCAAATGAAACGTTGTTATCGGGGTGTTCATTACGATGACACACCATCCACATTAGAGGTAAGCGAAGGTGAGATTGGTGGGACTTATCGCGGTCAAAAGTGGCAGCTTCACTATCTTAGACATATCCCCGAACCCCTACCTACCCATGATTTGAAGTGGCGAGGCGTTGGATATCAGACCGATAAACCCAGTGTAGTTAAGTCTACCCCGGTCAAGTCAACCATGACGATGGTTGGAACTCGTTCTTGGTTTCTGAATAATTCGCGCCAAAAAGCCTTCCCGCAAACCAGCATTACTCACCTGGAAAATATTTGTCAGTCTCTAGAACATCGCTTAGACGTCGCGAGGGCAAAAGGAGATCAAGACTTAGTGCGCCAGCTTGAGAAAGAATCTGAGCAAATCGCCTGTCCTTTGAGATAAAGAAGCATTGAGGGCGCACACCGTCATCCGTGTCAACTTAAGCCAAATCAGTTAGTGAGCAGGCTTTCAGGCACACTCTCGTTCCCAGGCATAGCCTGGGAATGCCTCTGTTGAGGCGGAGCCTCCTTTGACAAGCGGCTCCAGCCGCTTAAGGATCATTTCCACCCTAAAGCTGGAAACGAGAATGGGTAAGGGTTGTGACTTAAGTTGACACCAATGCACGTCGGTGCGCCCCTACGGTGTTTCAGGCGATCGCAGCATCTTGGTGTCGAATAACTTCCATCCCTGGTGACTTATGAAGTTAGTGCTAAAGGTTGTTGTGCTAACTGTTCGATAGCTAGCGAATGGCAAAGGGCTTCAAGTTTGTTATTTCTACCAATGTCAAAAAATAGATGCAGCCAGTCGCTAGGGGAAAGAGAGAGTTGTTCTAACCAAGGTGAAGGAGTGACTTTTCCCCAGCCAATAATTGAGCCAAGGTTGGCTGGAGATTGTTCTAATTCATTGGGATTTGGGTACAGTTGTACGTTAAGGCGAATGCAAGATTTCAAGATCAGTTTTAGGGGTTGGTCAGTGTTAGCGATTTCAGGATAAGTGTTGGTTGAGTTGAGTTCCCAGTAGTAGTTGAGGTTGAGGATATAATCATAGGGGAATTGCCACTCCATTGAAAGCAATTCTGCTTCGGTAAAGTCGTATTGTTGCCAAATTTCTTCAAAGTTCATAGTCTGGCGAATGAGTTGGGTTAGGGGAGTAAGATAAAGTGGCTGTCTCGACGACTTCCAGGTTTTCCTAATGAGTTTAGGGGTTCTTCTCCGGGTGCGCCACCTCCAGGACCATTGTAAACACGAACGTAGGATGAACCATCGCGTTGAGTCATGATTCTGACGCTGCATTGAGCGTCTACGCTTGTCCAGATCGTACCTTGACCGCTTTTCGATCCACCTTTGGCTGGGGTGGATGTCCAACCCGAAGCGATAAGTTCGGTTTCGAGAGTGGTTTTATCAATTCCATTGATGAGCCGATTTAGGGCATCTGTGGCAGTTAGGATGTTACTTGACACTCTCCCGGTTAAAACGCGGGAGATTCTTGAGCTAATCATCGCCCTTTCGAGTCACCTCTAATTAGGTCTTACACAATTATGTCCTACCCGAAGTCAACTAGAATATCACTTAATATCTAGAACCCCTTTTTTT
>NZ_JAVKEW010000258.1:0-6018 GCF_040226375.1 Coleofasciculus sp. G2-EDA-02
CTCTGGAGTTATCTAAATTAGGCTCAATACTTGGTAGTTTTCTACGGGTGTTTGGTTTAAGTATTGCCGCAAGGATAGATAATTGTAAGGTGTGTCGCGGAACTAAGAATCCCCGCACTTATAGGGCGGGGAGTGTCAAGTACTCCCAGACTCAATCAAAGATTAGAGTGTGGGCTTCTCCTCCGAGAATTCCCGGATTCGCGTTTTATAGTGAGGCGAACGCCCAACCCCACTTTCTTTATAAGAATTCCAGAGTTAAGGTCACGAGGCATTGACGCACCACAAGAGCATTCATGCCACCTATCGCTTAACTCCTTGGGAACTCTGTTGAAGCACATTGCACAATGTTGAGATGTTCCAGCCGGATTAACTTTAACAACCAACCGTCCAGCTCTTGCAGCCTTGTACGGTAGAATTTCGTTCAAGAATCCAGCTATCCCAGCATCAGCAAAACTTTTGTTTAAACCGGACTTCGCCGCTTGTCCATTGGGAAGATAGTTTCCTTGTTCATCTTGTTTGGGTTTATTGCGCTTCGCCATGTTAGAAACTTTGAGGTCTTCTACAAAAATGACCTCAGCTTTATCTACCAATTCCCCTGCTAACTCAAAGTGCCATTGCTGGCGCTGTCTTACTATTTGTTGATGCAACTTAGCAATACGTTGGTTAAGTTTGCGGCGTGCAGTATAACCTTTTTTTCTTAGCTCTCTTTTAGCTTGTAGTTTGCCTAGCTTCTGTTCAGAATGTCGGTAGAACTTGGGGGGTTTTACCAAAGTTCCGTCAGAGCAAGCGGCAAAATATTCTAGACCTGCATCAACACCAATATTGAACAGCGATTCATCTCCCACCAATCAAACCTGTCTGCCAACAAATAATTGTATTGATGCCGCAACATATCGAGCCATTTGCTCATGCGACATCGTTGGTCAAAAGTTGGTAGTAGTTTAAATTGGTAGGCTAGTTTCATGACATAATTGTACTGCACATTTAATGTAAGTACAACAGTGAAGCAGACAGAGACGGTAACTTTCAGTCTAATCTTTGATTGACTGTAGGAGTACGTCACGAAAGACAACATCTTCATACAGCAAAGAAATAGGGCATCGGAAATCAACGCTAGTTAAATACACCTCTAGTTCTGTGCCGTTAGCCGTTGTTTCTTCAAATGAATAAGACGTGAGTTCCCATTTTCCTTTCTCATTGAGCCGATAGGATTCCACGTTCATTTTGTCTGGCTCAATCAGAACATATTCTTTTAAGGTATCAATCCGACGATAATGCCTAAATTTCTTGCCGCGATCAAAAGCTTCTGTACCTGGAGACAGGACTTCTACCAGTAAACAGGGATGATAGATAAATTAATCGGTTGTAACTTTTCCGTTAATCTCGCCAATTGACTCCTGATGTTTAGGCAAGTCTGTTGATAGCTTTTTGGGTTGCTGACTATCCCGTTTAGCTTCTGTAGCTTTTCCTGTTGTTTGGACAAGGGGTAAGCTAATGTTTACCGTCGTTCCCTGACCTTCTCCAGCACTAAACAGAGTAATTGTCCCCCCCATCAATTCGATCAAGTTGCGGGAAATAGCCAGACCGAGACCTGTACCACCGTACTTGCGTGTGGTTGACCCATCTACCATGACAAAGGGACGAAAAAGTTTAGACTGTTGCACGGGATCGATGCCAATTCCCGTATCTTTAACCGTTACAACAACTTGGGAAAGCAACTCTCCAGTTCCCTGATCTTTAGTGACTTGCCCATTGCTGGGGGTATTGGAGACGCGAGCAATAGAGGTAGAATCATTAGAACTTACTAATGGCTGGGTCTTTTCACTGGCTGGTTCAATCCGCGTACTGACTGTAATGCTGCCCGAATCGGTAAATTTTTCGGAATTGCTAATAACATTGATCAGGACTTGCTTAAGTTTAGCGGGATCGGCGCGAACTGGAATTTTTTCATGTAAGTCTTTTGTCTTGAAATCGATACCCTTCAATTGAATCGGTACTGCCTGCAAGTGAATCACTTCATCAAGCAGTTGACGCAGATCGATAAGTTCAATTTCAACCGAGAGTTTACCAGACTCAAGCTTTGCCAGATCCAAAATATCGTTGATAATTTTCAACAGGTGAATGGCAGCCTCATCGGCTCGTTGTAAAAAGTCTAGTTCTTCCTCGCGGTCATCACAGAAACCATCTTTGACCAGTCGCAGGGAACCAATAATACCATTGAGGGGAGTTCTCAGTTCGTGGGATGTCGTGGCAAGAAACTCATTCTTAAGCTGGTTGGCGGCTTGGGCTTCTTTCCAGGCGGTTTCAAGTTCTTCCGCCCAATGTTTGAGGCGCTCAAACATACCATCAAGGGCTTCGGCTAATTGGTTAATTTCCCGAATTTTGAAGGTATGAGGAATGCGATAGTTAGAGTGAAGCTGGGATTCATGGAGGGCGCAATCTCTGAGTTTTTCTAAGGGACGGGCTAAATCGCGGGCAATATAAATCGTGGCTAAAATACTGGCAGCAATTAAGCCACAGGTGAGGATAAACAGAACTTGGCGGATATCCTGAAGACCGACCAGCGCACTCTTTAAGGGAGTAACGGCGAGAATAATCCATTGTTGGTCGGATTGGTCGCTAATCGGACTTTTAATTGCGGTGTAGCCAGCGAGGAATTCCTGAGCGTCCTTTTCTAAGGCAAGATGGATAAAGGATTCACGACCTGCGATCGCGTCTTCTACCAGACTTTGAAATCTTGGGAAATCGGGTTCTTCGTTGATATTGCGTCCCACTTGCTTGGGGATGGGATGCACCAGAATCTTACCCGCTTGCGTAATTACCACGGCTTCACCAGACAGTGAACCGGGCTTGGTATATTTGGACTGAAGTAAGATTGAGCGAATACTCAAAGCATATTGGAGTTGACCATCGGAGTTATAAACGGGCGCACTCAACAGAATGGGGAGTTGAGTTTTGGCTGAGATGGCTTCGGCTTGCTTTTGAGGGGGGGTTGAGGGTGCTGGGGGAAGTAGGACTGTTACCCTAATTTGAGACGGATCTGAAGAGACCTCACCTTGCTGTCTAGACCATTGCGATACCACTGGCTGAGTCACGAGTAAGGGTTCGTCACAGGTACTGCTAACGATATCTTGAGTCTGGATATCACTCAACTGCACGCAATTGATCGGGGTTGGTAGTTGTTGCGCCAGTTGATTGACAAATTGTTGATAGGCTGTCGATGACTGAGATTGGAGGACTATGGCTTGGCTAGCGGTCAGCAGGTTGGCTTTTAACGCTGAAATCGCCTCTTGAATGCTGTCCCCTTTTCTCACAGCACTTTCGGTTAAATTTTGACGTGCTGTGTCGAGAAGCGTTGAGCGTGCTTTTGTGTAGGTCACATAAACTCCCAAGAGCAACACTGGTACGCTGAGTAACAACAGGCGTGACAGCAGAACACGACGAAAGGAGGATTGACCTGGCTTAGCCATAAGATGTGCTGGTGTGATAGGAAGAAAACGCAACAGAAAAAGTAATCGTTAATACAGTTTACGAGTCACCGAGTCTCCATGAAAACCCCTTATATCTATCCTAGAACTATTCAAAACTTCTTTCGATTGTTCTGATTTAGTTGCAGATATTCAGACAATAGTTGGGTCAATTGCGCCAAAATAGTCACCATTGTTGTTTTTTGCCCCAGACAACTATGCCGGAAACATCTGCCATCAATCGACCCCATACTACCGTTGTTCTAGCAATGAGTGCTGATGGTAAGATTGCGGACATGACGCGATCGCCTGCTCGATTCTCATCGCCTGCGGATCAAGCCCATCTGGAAAACCAGGTGGCATTAGCGGATGGTGTTTTGTTCGGAGCAGGGACTCTCCGGGCTTATAGAACCACTCGGATTGTCTCAAATCCCCACTTACGGCAACAGCGTCAACAACGGGGCTTACCCATCCAACCTGTGCAGATTGTTTGCTCCCGTCTAGCTCAATTCGATCCGCAATTACGCTTTTTTCGCCAAAACGTGCCACGTTGGCTGTTGACGACACCAGCCGGTGCTACATCATGGCAGGATGAGTCAGATTATTTTGAGCGAATTTTGGTTGTGAACACCTCTAGCGATGGGATGAATTGGCATGATGCTTATCAACAGCTAAACCAATTGGGAATCCAACGGCTTGCCGTCTTAGGGGGGGGCGAATTAGTGGCGTCTCTACTCGCTGCTGATTTAATCGATGAACTCTGGTTCACAGTTTGCCCCCTGATTTTAGGAGGTGTAGCTGCCCCAACGCCAGTGGAGGGGGCGGGATTTTCGGAGCAATTGGCAAGGCGTTTAGAACTTTTGGCGGTTGAGAGGATTGAGCAAGAGTTATTTGTGCACTATCGCCTGTTGATGGGATGAGATGGGGGAGTAGTAGAGACGTTGCAGGCAACGTCTCTACTCTCTTAAATAAAGGGCGGGTTTTGTAGCCAAGCTGGAAACAACAGTCAATATTACTCCCTAAACCCGCCCCGACAAATTCACTCACCATGCCCTATCAGCGAAGTGAAGGGTCAAAATAAACTCTACTATGTTAACTTATGTAAATAACCCCTCCAACCCTTGCCAATGACAAATGACGATCTTCACCGTTCATTTTAACCCTGCCAACCTAGACCTAATTATAGATTTTCCCAATGGTTTACCAACCGCATACTGACTATTCCGTTACCTGGGTTAACCGAATCGCTGATATTCCCCAAGCGGCTTGGGATGCCCTTGCCCAACCCCTGAAAACACCGTTTCTAGAATGGGATTGGTTGAATAATTTAGAAACATCGGGAAGTGCGACGTCTAAAACGGGATGGTTGCCCAATCACTTAACGGTATGGCTAAACCGACAGCTTATTGCCGCTGCGCCCTTCTACATTAAAGGTCATAGCTATGGAGAATTTGTCTTTGATCACCAATGGGCAGATCTATCCAATCGCTTAGGCGTTCGCTACTATCCAAAGCTATTGGGAATGACGCCGTTTACACCAGCAGGCGGTTACCGATTTTTAATCGCACCTGGAGAAGATGAAGATGAACTCACTGAGATTATGATCAGTGCTATTGACCACTTTTGCGGGAATAACCGGATTAGCGGCTGTCATTTTCTCTTTGTTGACTCTGAATGGCGACAGGTGATGGAACGCCATGGTTTTACTAGCTGGTTGCATCACAGTTATATTTGGCAGAATAAAGGGTTTAGTAGTTTTGATGATTATCTGAGTATCTTTAACGCCAATCAGCGGCGTAATATTAAGCGGGAACGTAAAGCGGTTACCCAAGCTGGACTGCGTTTGATTCCTTTAGTCGGGGATGATATTCCCAAATCATTATTTCCCCTGATTTATAACTTCTATAGTAGCACCTGCGATAAGTTTTTTTGGGGTAGTAAGTATCTGACGCGCAAATTTTTTGAACAGTTGTATCCCGACTATCGTCATCGCGTGGTATTGGTGGCGGCTTATCGAGATGATGATGACCGACATCCGGTGGGAATGTCGTTTTGTATTCATAAGGGTGATCATTTGTATGGGCGTTATTGGGGCTGTTTTGAGGAGTATGATTGCCTACATTTCGATGCTTGCTATTACACCCCCATAGAATGGGCGATCGCGAATGGGATTAAGATGTTTGATCCGGGCGCCGGGGGACGCCACAAGAGACGGCGAGGATTTCCGGCTACACCGAATCACAGTCTGCACCGATTTTATAATCAACGCCTGATGCAAATTTTGCGCCACTATATTGGTGAGGTGAATGAAATGGAACAAGAAGAAATCGATGCGATCAATAACGACTTACCATTTACTAAACGAGACATTGAATTTTTGGTTCAGGATTGATTTTGTCTGGCAATGATGACTTATCAATGGATAATTAATAATTGATAATTGACAATTGATTAATTGGGTCTAAAACCTCTTCGTTTACGAAGAAATTAAAAAAGATTTTCCTTAATTTCAATCCTCTTCTTTTAAGGAGAGGTCATTATCCATTGTTCA
>NZ_JAVKEW010000259.1:0-4952 GCF_040226375.1 Coleofasciculus sp. G2-EDA-02
CTTGGGTGTCATGACCAAAGGAAGCGTAGCCAACCTTGCCAGATGGTAGGTTACTCTTTTTTACGGCTGAGTCTGCACGCTCACCCCACCTACCCAAAATGCTTAGTTTTGGGTAGTTGTGGGTAGACATTTACGAGCGGTATCAATTCCGTTACTTAGGTGTTGGGCGAATTGTTGAAACAACAAGTAACTTAATTTGGCAACCTATGCTACTTATCCCGTAGTTTAACGCAGATGGTTAGATTAGGTCGAAGGAGTCCAGTTTACCCAATCTTGAGGTTTGAGAAAGATTTCATAAAGTTCAGCCTCTGGTGTATTCGGTTCGGGTTGGTAGCCATATTCCCAACGTACCAAGGGAGGGAGAGACATGAGAATCGATTCGGTGCGTCCGTTCGTTTGCAAGCCAAAGATCGTTCCCCGGTCATAAACTAGGTTAAATTCAACATACCGCCCCCGACGATAAAGCTGGAAGTTGCGTTCGCTTTCGCCATAGTCCATACCCCGCCGCCGCTCGACAATTGGCACATAAGCAGGCAAAAACGCCTTACCGCACTCCTGCACCCAGGCAAACAGTTGTTCCCAGGTTCGGGATGGTAACGCCCCCAGTTCCTTGCTGTAGATGGCTGCTGCTTTTTCTGGGTGGGGACCTTTATACAATTCCCCGCTTCCGTCTTGATAATCAAAAAACAGTCCGCCAACGCCTCGTGTTTCTTGACGGTGTTTGAGATAAAAATATTCATCACACCAACGCTTGAATACGGGATAGTACTCTGAGTGATGCTGATCACAGGCTGTTTTTAGGGTTTGATGGAAATGAGCCGCATCTTCAGCAAAGGGGTAGTATGGCGTTAAATCTGCTCCTCCACCAAACCACCAAACTGGTCCTGCTTCAAAGTAACGATAATTTAAGTGAACCGTGGGGATATAGGGATTGCGTGGATGCAGCACCATGGATGTACCCGTGGCATAAAATCCATGACCTGCGGCTTCTGGACGTTGGGTTAAAATCGAGGGCGGAAGCTGAGTCCCCCACACTTCAGAAAAATTAACACCCCCCTGTTCAAAGACAGCGCCATCCCGGATGACACGAGAACGACCCCCGCCTCCTTCTTCTCGCTGCCAAGAATCTTCCTGGAACTGACCCGCACCATCAAGTTCTGCCAAGGATTCACAAATAGTGTCTTGAAGCTGCTGCATGAACTGCTTCACTCTATCCCTAGAGTCAGTGGCAGGTAACGAAGGATTCGGATTTGTTGTCGGTGTCTGAGTTGCGGTCATAATTTCAATATTAGTAATACAGTATTACCCAAACCTGAAGACTATTGTTGGGTATTTTAAGGGTTCCAGCGTTTATTTTACAGGTTTCTGGTGTCAACTATCCAAACTAATTGCTAGACAATAGGTGGGGGCTTGATTGGGCTGTCTACCGCAACTGTGCTAACCGGGAAAGACGTTATTGGTTTGATAGGTCATCAGAACCGTGGCTTGCCGAACTATGATAAACATTGCTGAAGCGTCGCGATAGGAGGCGTGTTGTGATCCTAAATTTTTCTTTTAAGTTAATCGCTGGTCAAGAGGGTCTTTGGTGCAAGTTTTCCCTCTTTCGGACTTATCGCGCCCTCAGTCAGGCTCCAGTGGACGTTCTTTGGCAAAAATTAATCAATTTGGCAGATGTCTCCTGGAATCCTCTGCTGTGTAGCACTAATGCGCCCAGAGGATTAATACCTAAGCCCGGTTTAATTTACCAGGTGGTGACGCGCTTAATTCCCATTCCTGTGCGAGTTTTTGTCGAACGGGTATTGCCAGGTGAATTAATCAGCGTCCGGATGTTAGCCATTCCGGGGGTAGAAAATCGAGTGACTTATCGGGTGGAGTCAGGCTTGTGTGGGACTTACGTATCCTTTTCGGTGACAATGCGGGGATGGCTATCCCCCTTGCTGTGGTGGTTTATTCGCCCCTATGCTGCCCGTGTCGCTGCTGAATTGGCTCAAGCGGCAGAACAGGGAGCGGTTCTTTGATCAAATTTTGAGTTTTGAGTGAGGAAATTCTTTGACAGGTGAGGAATGAGTAATCAGCCGTAACCTATTAAGATATTAAGATTAATGAAGATGTTTGTCCCGGCACATTGTCACCCTAGGAACTTTTCCTGATTATGGTTGATATCCATTCAGTCTTAGACGTACTACGCCCTGTACAAGACCCTGAACTCCAAAAGAGTTTGGTGGAATTGAATATGATCCGCAATGTTAAAATCGACGGCGGGACGGTTAGCTTTACACTCGTGTTAACCACACCCGCCTGTCCATTGCGGGAGTTTATTGTGGAGGATTGCCAAAAGGCGGTGAAGCAGCTTCCGGATGTGGAAGAGGTTGTGGTAGATGTGACAGCCGAGACACCGCAGCAGAAATCTTTACCCGATCGCCAAGGGATTGATGGTGTCAAAAATCTGGTCGCTATTTCCAGTGGTAAGGGCGGTGTGGGCAAAAGTACTGTGGCTGTGAATGTAGCCGTTGCCCTTGCCCAGACAGGAGCCAAGGTGGGTTTGATTGATGCTGATATTTATGGACCCAATACCGCTGCGATGCTAGGATTAGCGGATGCCAAGGTTATGGTGCAACAGGGTCCTCAGGGAGAGGTTCTCGAACCCGCTTTTAATCACGGGGTTAAATTGGTATCGATGGCATTTCTGATTGACCCCGATCAGCCAGTAATTTGGCGCGGACCGATGTTAAATGGTATCATTCGCCAGTTTCTATACCAGGTGAATTGGGGAGAATTAGATTATCTGATTGTGGACATGCCACCGGGAACTGGGGATGCTCAGTTGACCTTAGCCCAAGCGGTACCTATGGCTGGGGCAGTGATTGTGACAACGCCGCAAAATGTTGCTCTGTTGGACTCCCGTCGCGGTTTGAAGATGTTCCAGCAATTGGGCGTTCCGGTATTGGGCATTGTCGAGAACATGAGTTATTTTATTCCACCCGATCTGCCTGATCGCCAATATGATCTGTTTGGCTCAGGTGGCGGCGAAAAAACTTCTCAGGAATTAGGGATACCCTTGCTGGGATGTATTCCCCTAGAAATTACCCTGCGACAAGGCGGCGATCGCGGCTTACCTATTGTCGTGGCTGAACCGGAATCCCCATCAGCCCAAGCGCTAATCGCGATCGCTAAAAGTATTGCGGCGAAAGTATCTGTTGCTGCCCTTAGCCACCGTTGATAGTTGGTTGAATTCCCAGTAGAAAAAGTAGGAGGTTGACTTAATCTTTAATTAACCGGACATATCCGGGTATAGTGGTACAATGCCGAAAGAATTGAGGATACCACTATTGTCAAATACGTCACCCCAAGGGAAGCAGCCGAAATCCTTGGGGTCAACGAACGAACTCTCAGGCGCTGGCATGAACAAGGGAAAATCGAAGCAATCTGGACACCATCCAAGCAGCGCCGATACAACGTCGAAAGCTATACAGCTAGAGCTAAATCTGGCTTGGACACCCGAATCCTCATCCTCTATGCCAGAGTCAGTTCTCGCGCTCAAAAGCCCGATCTCGACCGACAAGTCGAATATCTCGTCTCCAGGTACCCAGACGGAGAAGTTGTCTCAGAAATTGGAGGAGGGCTTAACTTCAAACGCAAAAAGATGCTTGCCGTATTGGGACGAGTCATGTCAGGGGATGTCAAACGCCTTGTGGTTGCTCACAAAGACCGATTGGCGAGATTCGGATTTGACTTGTTTAGATGGCTCTGTGAACAAAACGGGTGTGAACTCGTGGTCGAAGATGAGTCAAGTCTCTCTCCTTCCGAGGAGATGGTTGAAGACATCCTCGCCATTGTTCACTGCTTCAGTTCAAGGCTTTACGGACTCCGCAAATACAAGACTCAGATCTCGGAAGATCCGGATTTACCCAAGCGTCGAACTCAATAAAGTTTGGCGTAAATGGTTGGCGGCTTGTCGATATTGTTTCAACCAAGCTATTGCTTACCAACGACAGAATAAACGAGTTGGGAAGTTAAACTTGAGAAATATTGTCATGCAATCAGATTTGCCAGAATGGGTCAAAGAAACCCCAAGTCATATCCGACAAAATGCCATCTTTGATGCTCACAGGGCTGACAATGCAAGCGTTAATGCTAAATTCAGGAGCTGTCGGGACTTCCAGCAAACAATTAAGTTTAACGATAGCAACTTTAGTTCAGGGTGCTGGTATCCTCGCCTGACAAAAGGGTTAGAGTTTATCGCCTCTGAACCATTGCCTCAAGCTTGTTCAAATGCCACGCAACTTACATTTTCTAAGGGGAGATGGTTCGCCATTATCCCAGAAGAAGTGAAAGTTAATAGACAAGATAAAGATGGCGTTATTGCATTAGATCCAGGGGTCAGAACGTTTCTGACAGGGTTTGATGGGTCAAGGTTTGTTGAATTTGGTCGGGGTGATATCGGGCGCATTACTCGATTGTGTCAACACCTCGACAATCTTTACAGCCGAATGAGTAAGGTGGAAAGGAAGCAGAGGCGAAGAATGCGCCAAGCTGCTAATCGAATGAGAGCCAAAATTCGCAATCTCATTGATGAAGCACACAAGCAGATTGTCGGCTATCTAACTGATAATTACCGAGTCATATTTCTGCCGACTTTTGAGACTTCCCAAATGGTTGCCTTGGCGAGAAGAAAGATTCGGTCAAAAACAGTTAGAGCCATGCTGACTTGGGCGCATTACCGTTTTGAGTTATTCCTGACCCAAAAAGCAGAAATGACCAACACTATTGTGATTACAGGTTCGGAGGCTTACACCTCAAAAACCTGTACCAAGTGTGGTCATATTCATCAAACGTTGGGAGGCTCTAAGGTTTTCAAATGCCCATCTTGCGGTCATGTTTTGCCGCGAGACATGAATGGCGCTTTGGGCTTTATGCTCAAAGCTTTGCGGGATACCGCCTTCACCATCAAT
>NZ_JAVKEW010000260.1:0-45043 GCF_040226375.1 Coleofasciculus sp. G2-EDA-02
CAAAGAGGTGGCAAGAAGCCAGAGACGGCACAGCAACTTTTGGATTGGTCTTTATGGACTTACCTGGATTATTGGATGGGATTTTTGTCGAGCTATTGTTGAGAAAATTATGGGCATTAATCGCTCGAAACTCCCTTATTTCTGGAGTTTAGACTACGAAAAATTAACCCAGCTATAGCCCGATGCTGAGAAAGAAGGAAAATTACTAAAAAATTAAAGTTTAAGATGCTTTTTTCGACCGTTTTTTGTGCCGTATTTTACCTTTTTTAACCACAGGGTAACGAGTTCTTTTAGTACGTTTGTTCCCCTCAGCCCAACAGGCGAGACTTTCCACGGGGTTTGGGAGCAACAGCGGGTGTACCAATCTCCGGCAAAAGTAATGAAATCGACTGAGCTACCCGTCCAGGAGTCAAGTTCTGTTGGGGTTTTTGCCATGGGAGATGATACTGTGCGACTAAATCTTTTGCTAGCCATAACTCCCAAGTCATAATTGGCATTAAATCACTCCACCGTTCACATTGATGGGGAGTGATCAGTTGAGGAACTGTCCAATGTAGTCGCTGCTTCAAAAAGCGATACCAATGATCAACCGCTTTCTCGGCGCAAATATTTTCGCCAAATCTGACCAAGAGGAGGTATGGACTGACCAACCCACACTAACCATAAAGGTTTAGACTTGGACTGTGATGATGTAGGATTGAGTCGTTCAACTAAAATTAACTGCATTGGAGTTGAAGCACTGCCCGAAAAGTGTAGATCTTGCCACCAACGGACTCGAAGTTGCCCCAGTTTGGCATCCTCAACCTCAATAGTTTCAGTAGCTTCCCACCAAGTTGAAGAATCATTGAGCTTAAATTTTTGACCGTGTTTTCTCGGTCGTCCCTTGCCTGTATATAGAGGAGGCGCTGCATACAAACAACGATTAGAACGAATCCTCATCAAAAAATCGGCTTCTACATCTGTTGTTTGATTGAGAAATGAAGCATTGCCATACTCGCTATCTAGTAATATGATAGGACGTTTTGGTAAATGTTGACACACTTGTTTAATCTGCCAAACGGCTTTGCTGATGGGATTTTCCCAACTCGTAATCCGTTCATGTCTGAATGGTAACGCCCAACTCCCTTCATCTTCTGGTATCCAAGCAATTGTACTATATCCTTGACCTAACAGAGTCCAGCTCGCCATCGCCCTCAGGTTGAGGGTAAACTCAAAAACTCAACTCTGCCACACCTTATAGGTTCAAGGAGAGCGTCCGAGCGATCGCGCTGTGTTGATACTCCACTACAACGATTGACTGCTCTACTCATTGAGCTACTTGATCACGGCTTAAACTGAAGTTTCCTGTTGACAAATTGCTACACCGTATACCTATCTTGGCTTAGGACGATTGGTTTTTTAGCTTCACTCTTGTCAAATCAGGCTCAGAGTAGGGATTGAGTTCCCTGTAGTACATGTGGACGGTGGCAACTTCAGTGATATAGGGAGGTCTAAAAATAGCCTGGGCACACTCGCCGATATGACTTGATTCCCTTTCCCACATTACTGCGTGAACGGCGAGCGCACCCAGGCTGATTAATAAACTCAACACAGACCTCATAGTCTAAAGTCCAGTTGGAAGCACATAAACAGCAGTCCAGCGTCCTTTTCTGGCACTTTGCTGGGTATCTCTCCATAGCTGATTCCCCGGCGGACAATGCGATGCATCTTTTCCTCTTCTAGAGGGACGGGCGTGGCAACGAGGTCTTTGTTTCCGGTATCCCCACGAGGATTGACCTTGCGAATGTGGGCGAAGAAGGGACACTTGGAACCTTGCAGATCCCCTGCATAATTAAAGTTGTTATCTAAATGCTTTTCTGGATCCTTTGGTTCAGCGGAGACGACTGTTGGTTGTCCATCGTGGATGCGTCCCATCGTGTACCCTTCTACTAACTTTACTTGTTGGGTTTGTTCCGGTGTTAGCTCCAACCTCTCCCTCCACTCTGGCAGCGTCTCAGGTGGACTTTTAGGGTCTTTGGGGTTTTTGTTCAGGAGCGGCTCCCGCAGTGGTTTCCCGTCAAAATCCTGCGTCAGTATGTTACCTTGTTCATCTTTAACCACTGATGGTTGCGTAACTATCCCTAGCTTTCGGGCTAGATTGACCACATCTCTGTTCCAGCCTCCGACGTTCTCCTCCAGTTTGCGGAACACTAAGAAGCTGCCGTAACTCTCCTGTTTGTTACCCAAGGGATCTTTGAACAAAACCAAGCCTAGGGATGCGCGGGGATCCCAATTGTCAAAGCCGCTGTTATGTTCTCTTTCCCTGTCAATATCGCGCTTAAGAAACAGCGGTTGACTGACTCCATCTCGGAATCCGAAGTGCTCGATCTCTTCAAAGTGTTCATCTCTGAGGACGTAACCGATCTCCTCGTGGATAACGTCGCTGATGTGACCGAGCTCTTCTTTTACAAGAGCTAATTTTTCTGTCAATTGAATAGGCACATCACGCAGCAGCTCCGGTTGCTGCTGCTCTAACCTCTTTAGCTCGTCGGTTCTGGAACCTACTGCTTTATCAGCTGCGAGCAAGACAAGAGCATGAAATTCATTGTTTTTAAACTCAGCATCCCATTGATTGGAATCGTCGCCGAGTTCATTCTGCATGTTGGCATCTTGCATTCCTTGCTGAAATGCGTCTCCTCCGTCTTCACGGGGCAACTGATCGTAGGTATACCCTAAGTGCATGTAACCAGCCCTTGTCAAGAAGAAGTTGGCAAATACTTTGGCGGGTATGTCTTTGCCGGGTACTTCTTGGTTCTGCCGATACAGCTTTGCCTGCTTGGCTTGCTCCAGTGCTGAGGTGACATACCTGTGAGTAAAACTGCCAATTTATTGCTTAGTTTTTTCGATGTCCTTCTGACCCTGCTCGGCGTCCTGCTCGTCTTTCTTGAATTTCAAGAACAAATAAACTGCATGGTTTCGTCCATGTGATTTGAGGATGTTGCCTTGTATCTCTTTTAACAGGGGTTCATAGTCTTTAACCTCATCAAAAGGGGTAACAATTTCGATGATTTCGTTGAGGTCAATTTTCTTGGCGTCAGTTTTCTCGTTTTCAGTCGTCATAACTAAGTCCTTACATCAGGTTTACCTAAATTTGTCTGTGTGAGAGTCAAACTGGGAGATATTTGGAAGCTAGTGAGTTGAAAGAACTACGACAAATATCTCCTTTGTAAAAAAATGAAAGACAAGGCAATTAGCTAGCTGTAGCTGTAGGTGTAGGTGTAGCTGTAGTTGTACCTAATTGCACGATCTTGGCGTGGGAGGGTTTCCCAGCAGCATTGACGTAGAACAGCATGTAATAGCCGGGTGGGGTAAAATGGGCGTCGGTCTTGGCGGGAGCGGTGAAGGAAATAGTAGCTGTGCTAAGAGCCGATTTGTCATTGTATTTCGTGTCGAACTTGAGATCTACCAATCGTTGACCATTATCAAAGGAGTGGGTTACCGGTACCACCGGCTCAAATCGCCTTAGTCATTATTATACAAGCCTATACCGGGGTCTCCGATGACGAAGCCATCGAAGCGATGATAATGGACAGAAGATGGCAGTTAGTTTTAGATTGTCTGGAGTCCGAAAAAGCGCCCTTAGGCAAAGGAACATTAGTGCGATTTCGCGCCGCAGCAATGGCTAAAGGATTAGACCGCAAGCTGGTTGAAAAAACCGTAAAAATGGCAGAAGAAAAAGGAGGATACAGTTCACGTTCTCTGCGAGTTGCTCTTGATTCAAGCCCCTTATGGGGAGCGGCGCGAGTTGAAGATACCTACAATCTCTTAGGTCATGCTCTGCGAAAAGCCTTAGAAGTGATTGCCCGTCATCAACAACAAGATTTAGCGACAGTAGCCCAACAAGTCGATGCAGAAATCCTTACTCAAACTAGCTTAAAAGCTGCCTTGGATTTGGATTGGGATGACCCGGAAGCCCGTTCTCAAGCTTTAGCGAAAATCCTACAAACCCTGAACGAGGTGGAGACCTGGGTCGAACAAAGCCTAAATCCGGATGAAACAATCACCGCTCAAGTCAATCAGAACTTAGCCACCGCTAGACAAATTGAAGATCAAGATGTTGAGGCAACACCCAAAGAATTACACATCGAACGTGCTTATTTAACCTGCCATTGGGTCAAAGAACGCTCGGAAGATTTAACGATTATCTGCAAGGCTTGGCGAGTCTTTCGATTCATCCGGATGAGTCTATGCTACAAGAACTGCGGCAAAGCCAATTGACAGCCGCCGGACGCGCCCGATTGCGGCAGCGAGTTACGGTGGAACATTGTCTGGCTAAGATTGAACAATGGCAGGGCGACCAAGCTCGCTATCTGGGGCTGCGTAAGAATCTGTTTGACTTACGACGAATGGCGGTTGTCCATAATCTTCATGTTTTAGCCCAGTTGTGGGCGAGGGGTTCATCCTTAATACAGACTTCGGATGATTTGTCAACTAGCTCTACTGGACTGGCTCTCTAGCGCCTATTTTGAGTCGTCCCCCAGCCAACAGTTTGTTTCTATCCTTAGTATCGATAACCCCTAAAATTTTGTCGCCAATTTTAGCCACAGGAACCGAGGATGTCCTACCGCTTTTTGTCGTCGTGGTTTTGAAGTCAATCGTCAGAGTAACAGCTTGCCCAGAAAAGTCATGTCCGGCAAAATCATGCTGTCTAAGCTGACCGATTTTAATCCGGTTTCCTGGGGACGTCGTAGCAACGAGGGTGGCACTTTCAGCAGGGATTAGAGTTCCTTTGCCCATCGTACCAATCGGAAGTTGATAATCCTTTTCCGAAAAAGGACTCACTTGCTTACCATCGACGACAAGTATCCGCTTCCCCCAGTTGGAATGGTGGTTCCTCGTTTCCAGTTCAACGGAAAATTCGATGTTTTGATGATTTAATGACTGACCCCATTCATTGGTAGGGTGGTGTATGCCGGATAGGGTGAGAGTGCTAAATTGAAACTCCCGGGCGCGATCGGCGACAAGTTCTGGGAAAATGTTAAACGCGGCACTAGCCCTACTATACTGTTCATACCCTTTTTGGTCGCTAGAGTGAGTACTATGCCAGATGGCGGCTTGGAGTTGGTCTTGTTCGTGGGCGTGGTTGGTTCGTATCCTGTGGGCGTAGGTTATCGCTTCTTTGAACTTGGCGGCGATTTGTTCTGGGGTGATCCCCTGTTGGAGTTGAATTTTAGCGCCTTTGAGAATCATCCCATCTCGCAACCCCTGTTCGTTGACACAATTGAAGCTAACCGTACCCAGGGGTAACCAAGCAGAAGTAGGATGACCTTGGCTATCGAGAACTTGGGCTTCAGCCATGAGTGGGTGCGGCGTTTTCGAGGTTCTGTGGGGGTTGTCAGTCAGGCGGATGGTGAGGAATTTGCTAGTCCAAACGTTGGGATGATTGTATTGGATAAGATTCGTGAGGGTAATTGACTTGCCCGATGTGGCTGAGGTGGCAATTAGTTGAGGACCCGGTTCATGTTGAGCTTGGTTCTTTAGTGCCACGGCACGGGCATAGAACGAATTGTAGGTGCTGACGATTTCCTGGGCAAGGCGTTCCTGGTGTTGGGTGTAATTTTGGTCAAAAAAGTTGGCAAATTGATGGGTGGGAAGGGATTCAAGTAGTCTCCAGGACGAGGTCGTATCCTATTCTAACATGAGTTTGTCCTCCAGATAACTGGGTTATTTTAGGCTGACCCAGGGTTTCCAGTTGGCGACTGGGGGCTAGGGTTCCTTTAGCAATGCGATGAACGTTGTTATTCTCTTGAGGCTTGATACCCAGGCGGAATTGGAACGGAGTCGTGGTGTTTCCTGTTAGTTCTTGAGCGAGGTCTGTTCTTATCCGCCCATAGCAGTCACCAACCAGTTTTTTGCCCTGGGAAAGCAGGATAATATCTCCGTTTTCACCGGTTTCGTCATCGATGACAAGGATGCGAAGATTTTGTAGTTCTTTAAAATCTTGGCAAGGGGTGAAAATGAGAGAGCCGTAAGCTGCCCCGTCGCTCATTTTGGGATAAACTTTTTCCCTCACTTCATCTGAAGCAAAGTAAACTTTGAGTCCGTTGGAAAATTGAAGACTCATCCCCTCTAGGCGTTGTAAGTCCTCAGGAGTTGTCCTCTGTTCATAGATATGTCCGATGGCAAATTTTGTATCGGCAAATAAATATTCAGCCAAGGAGTTGTTGAGTTCTTCTTTAACCCCGGTGTCAATCTGGAGTTTTGTGTCAAAATGGTTAAGGGTAATTGTCATACTTAATTGGAGAATATGTCAGAGCTAGAGCGTTGGATTGCACAAGATTATTACGCCGATGGACAGATGAAACTGTCTACCCGCGAACGGATGTTACGCCATGGTTTAAGTAGGGAAGAGATTGACCAAATTGAGCAAATTTGGATTCGTCATGGTGAAATCACATCGTCGTATCCAATTCCTGATGACGGACAATCGGCGTTGTCTAAGCCTATGCCGATGCAAGGTTTAGATTTAGAAGAGGCGTTGTCTCAGGGTTTGATTGAAGCTGATGAGATTGAATACCAGACGCCGATGAAATACGAACCGAAGTTTTATTCAGAAGCGGAAATAGCGTCTTGGGAAGAGTTTTAGAGAGGCTGTCATTGTATCTTGAGGCGGTATCTTGAATAGATGCCGCTTGGTGGTGTGGAATGTATGCATGGAGGTTATCGAGTCTATCAGCATCTTCAGTGTAGTCTTCGGCAAAGTTATTGGAATTTTTGTTTTCTATCTTTTGATGGATATCAAGGGGCAGATTTAGGCATAGAAGTTGAAGGAAGCTGATTCAGGTTATGGGTTAAAGATAACTTTTATCTCTCTATCTTTGGGACTAACTCGTATGGGGGTTGAATTGGAGATGATTTGAGGGAGATAAAATGGGAGCATCCCATTTTGGAAAAGAGAGAAAAGCTATTCGCGATTATAACTCGCGAATAATTGCTTAACCTAAATATTTAAATATCTTCTTGCTCAGAGTCAAAAGAAATATCTAGTAAGCTATTTTTAAGAGAATCAATTGTTTTTTGTAATTCGGACACTATCGTTCTTCTGGCGACAGACATCACAGAAGCTACATGGGCTTCACTTCCAGCCTTGCCTAAATGCTTATATTTACTTAACTTGGGTGGGTCACTTGTTCTTGTAAAAGTGGGTAAACTAGCTTGTAGTTTGTAGTACCAGTAAACTTTTTGGGACTGTCGGACTTTCTGGACGGGCTACCCAAGCATCTTCCGGGGCGAGTTTTCCTTGACACTCAAAGAAATTTTGGTAGGTTTCGAGACTAGCAATTGCCGTCTGCAAACGAGTTATTCTTTCCAGCTTATCTTGTTGTGACTTCCTGGAAACTATAGAAGCCCATTTTTTTATCTCCATGACGATATATTCGCCATTCTAACTCGCGAATCTATCAAAAATGGGCGGTATTTCAAGTCCTTATATCAATTTTCTGTAAAGATGCGCTTAATAATTAGGATAATTGGTATTAAATAGCCAGTTGACCGTTTAAATAAGCACAACGAAGTTGTAAAATGTTAGCCACGTTCTTTTTGAGCCACTGGGCGCCAGTTAGTTTAACACGATGGCTGATTTGTTTGACGGCTGATTCCACCGCTCCGCTGCCAATTGAACAAATTTGCTCTTGTTGATAAGATTGATAATTGATTAACCTTTGACGGTGCTTGTTCAGATAGCTAATAAAATTGTTTCCTCCTAGGGGTTGAGCTGACTTCAACAACTTTATCGCCTCGGATGCCTGTCCCGTCCACAGGTCAGCTTCTAACTCGTCTTTGATAGATTTTTTTGTTTCTATGATAACCCTTGTTTTAGATCAGGAAGTGGTAATTCAATTTGGTTCACTTTTCGATGCTGAGTTGAGTGACCAACTTTTAGCCCCGTTAACAGATATAAGTCACTCTCGGCATTTTGATAGGATTCATTGGCGCTTAAAAGAAGACAGCATTTTTCTAGCAGGGGGATATGGCGTGTATAGGCTTCTATCCCTAAAGCATCTGCTTGTTTTTTGGTAATCTTCAGTTTCCCCAAACAGCTTTTTAAGGTTCGGGTTTTTCCGCGTCTGGTCTTGGTCTTTTGGGTGATAAAAAAAGGGCGATTTGGGGACTGACGTGTTCTAATATCTGGTTCCTGACTGTAATCTCAATGTCAGCTAAGGTTTCCAAACTGTCTGTATCACTATTGTTGTACAGAATCTCACTGGCTCGTTTTAAACAAGCTTCCAGTTCTAGGCGTTCGGCTTGGTTCATGAGTAAACTGTGTGAACATTTACCTCGCTAATTATGCCACCTTAAGTCGTTCAATTATACTCTAGCAATCCTCTTTGAGTTGTGACAGGTGAAAAACTTGAAACCCAAGTATAAGAGAGCGCTCACTCCTTACCCTATCTCCTCTTATGGGCTTTTGTTTTTCTCTAATATTTTCCCCACACCCCACACCCCATACCCCACACCCTGCCTACCTTTGACGCGAGCTTGTCACCCCTTCAGGATTCATCCTCTTCCCCATCCCCAATTCGGTCACACAACGAGGTCACACAACGAGAGCCAACATCATCATTTTAATTCGCGATTTTTAATCGCGAATTAAAAATTTACTCTTCCCGCCTATTTGCCAAAATGGGATGCTCCCTATAAAATGGCATAACCCAATTTAGTGAAACTTTTAATTCACGATATTTAGAAATAAAAATGATATAGGATTACTCCAGATAATAGCCAGCCTATTGTCGGTAAAGTTTTTGTCTGGTTTATTGGTTTTAGGGATTATCATTGGTGTCTATTCTGGCACAAGGTTGAGGAACAGAGAAGATAATCTCTATAAAAATATCACCCAACTGTCGAGTCAAAACACAAGAGACAAGAGTCAGGCTCTCGTCGCTTTATTTAAGGAAGAAAAGCTACTCAGTCATTCAACTCGTCCTGACAACGATGAAAAGTTAGACCTTATTTATCAAGAAATTTTACAGGTAGATCCCAAGAACGTTGACGTTTATATAAGAATGGCACGGCGTAATTTGAAACAAAGCCAAGCAATTCGGTACGAAAGTAAGACAGAGGCAGAAAAATTGAAGCAACAAGGAACAAGGAACTTGGAGACAGCTAGAAAGCTTTATCAGGAGAAAGGGTGGAGTAGCAAGGAAGAGCAAACAGCTAAATTGATTGAAGATATCAACAATGGCGTAGCGTCGTATAATTGGTGTTTTCCTACGACGTTAGCCGATCCCCTAAGGGCAAAATGTGGTAGTTAATACTAAGTAGGTGGACTTTCATTAAAGTTAATGGTTGAGATTAGGGAACAGGGAACAGTAAGGGTTTGAGGGTGATTGACAAAACTTAATGCAGTGCCGTTTTCTTTTGTCCGACTACTTACAAGGTTGGTTCATTTCTGCGAGGCTGCACTAGAATGAGGTGAAGCGGTAACTTGGCGCTGGTTGGCGGGGGAAATTTGTGCGCCATGGCGCACAAAGTGGCGATTGACCAAAATCGGACTTTGTTTGGCGTAGAATAACAATCAGAATCGCGATCGCTAAAATAATCGCTGGGAGTGACTCCCCGTTTTCTATGGGCGTGGGGTCAAGTGGGGTGATTGGTGATATTGTTGAGCTTGTTGGAGTCAGTTGGTTTTAAGACATCGTAGGTATCTCCATTTCGGTTGATACTCCAGAATGCCGCAAGTCCAATAGAAGATGGATAAGCTTTATTAACATTGCGCCCACTACAACCAACTGGATTAATACCCCAAGCGTTAAATTTGAGTGTTTCAGAGCATGAAGTTACCCAATGGAGACAGAGTACAACTGGGAGATAAACTTGAGCGGTATTCACTGAATATGCAGCATCCGAAGGGTAAAGACAAAGCCATCATGTTTAGAAACAGGCTGGGGATTACGCTAGAAAACAAAGAATTATTAGAAACGGCTCTATTAGAATCTGCTGTCAATAATGAGGCAACCCTTCACAAAAAGGATGAGTATGGGACTCAGTATGACATAAAATTTTTGATGACGACAGACGTGGGAAGCTCTTTGGTACTTGGATGTTGGATCATTCGCACAGGTGAAGAGTTTCCGAGACTAACGAACACCTATCCTGTAGATCAGTGAGGATACAACCATGAATTTTAAGGAATATGATGTTGTTGCCTTAACCGAAGAAATTCAGGCGATCCATAAAGAAACTCAACAGCCAATCCGACTAATACCTGGGCAAGTCGGCACTATCCTGATGGATTTTGAGAGCCGAGCCTATCTTGTTGATTTTGCTGATGCTCAGGGTAAAACCTATGCTATGGAAACCATCCCCGGTGAAAGGTTGATGCTCCTTGTCTATGAACCGCTTCTAGCTGTTGCCTAACATTGAAATGAACCTACAGTTCAATGTCGGCGCGAAATTTTACCTCAGGGGGCAGGGTATCGAAGCCCACATCTTCCAGACTTAAAATGGCTTGTTCGACATCTTCATTAGTCAAGGGGACATTCACTAAAGTCGTGAGGAGATCGTGAACCCCTTGATACTGATTAGCCTGATAATCAATCCAGTAATTCTCAAAGGCGATCGCGTCGTAAAAAGCCATCAGAACTTCGGTTAACGGCTCAAATGGAAAGCGATCGCGAATAGTCTTCAAGGCTCGCAACAGACTATCTGCGTAGACAGCCCCTATGAGTGTACCCCAGTAAAGTTGGATTTTCTGTACTAGCTGAATAGACAGAGCAAATTGTCTGGGAGAAAGAAGATGTACTTCTGGCATAGTCATTCCCATCAATAATACAAGACTATCTTTATTTGCCCAAAGATTGCCGAACTTCCTGTCAAAGACACCGAAAGCCTTCTGATTAAATTTTCGTCGCGGCTACTTCCCCCAGATCATATATCGATATATGATGCTCCAATAGCACTCAACTTGCCTAGATATGCAAATTCGACTGGCGGTAATCAGCAATGCTGGTGGCAGTGGAAAAACCACACTTTCAGTTCATCTGGCTTATGAACTAGCAAAGCGCAGATTCAAAGTAGCGCTCATGGATCTCGATCCCCAAGGATCACTGACCCTCTTTTGTGGGTTAACACCACCTGAACCCGAACAAACACTAGCGGCTGTACTGAACGATAATTTTGATGGCTCTTGGCCTCTAATTCCGTGCTGGACAAATCACATCGACAACGTTGCCATCTGCCAAGGAGGAATGATACTGACCCAAACCGCAGATGAACTTGTCTTACATAAACGGGGAGCCTACCTATTAGATGACAGCTTAACCGACCAACCCCTCGAACACGATCTAATTATTTTTGACTGTCCAGCCACTTTGGGTCCTCTACCCTTGATGGCATTAGCTGCCTGCACCCATATCGTAGTTCCCGTGCAACTCGAACCCAAATCCGTTCAAGGAGCGGCTCGTTTACTGGAGTGGTATTACTATCACATAAGACACCTGCGCCTCAAACCCCAACCAGAGATTTTAGGATTTGTACCCTGCCAATATGACCGCAAAAGAGCCGTTCACCGACAGCTTAATCAGTCATTGCCACTTGAGTTAGAACAGATGGGTATCCGTACCTTTCCAGCTATTCGCAATAGTACTGAATTTGCCAATGCTAGTGGACAAGGATTACCCTTACATCTTCACCGCCCTTCACATTCAGCGTTGGCTGATTTTAAAGAAATCGCTTCCTCTTTAGCATCAATAATTTGAATGGTGAATGAATTATTATGAGTAACGGTAAAGCACCTGACTTAACCAGTTATTTTTCAGCCGCCAAGCAGTCTCAACAGCTATCAGAAGCCGAAGAGGAAATTCAGCGTCTCAAGGTAGCAATTGAAGAACTCCGGGCGGCGGGTTCAAACGAATTAGAAACTCAACTCGCTGCCCTGCGAGAGCAATTGGAATCAACCGCAGGCATTTTGTCCATTCCCATCGAACAAATTCAGCCAAACCCAGAGCAACCCCGACAAACCTTTTTAAGTGAGAGTGTCGAGTCCATGTCCCGCTCTTTGGAGAAGGATGGACAACTTGAACCAATTATTTTAATGAGGCGAGGTGATTTAGTCATCTTTGATGGGGAACGGCGCTGGCGCAGCGCTAGAGCTTTGGGTTGGCAAAATCTCCATGCCGTGATTATTTCCGAACCCGTTGCCTTGCACCGGAAAGCACTACTAACATCGTTACATCGAGAAGACCTCAATCCCTTGGATAAAGCTGAGGCAATTGTACGAGAGTTAGCGGATAATACAGATATAGAGGCGGCAGACATTCCCCGGATTCTCAATACAGCCGTGCGACGATTAAATGCCCAAAAACGCATGAGTCAAGTTGTTGAACTGATGACAGCTACGGAGGATGTCCAACAGCAGGGTCTAGCGGACTTGGGTTTAGAGGAGCGAGAACAGGCGGTGTTAGGACTCCTGCTGGATTTACAGCTCAATCCCGCCTCAGTTGATGCCAATATTTTCCCGATGTTAGGTTTAGCATCTGACCTGAAAGCGGCAGTTCGGGAATCGGGACTTAAAGGAGTGCATGGGATGGCGCTGGCTAAACTTAATGGGAAAAACTTAGGGAAAACGGAGGACGAAGCTCTTGCTATTCGAGTTCAGGTAACCCAGAGGGTTATTGCGGAGAAATTGTCTGCCACGAAAACCCGAAAATTAGTCAACGAAACTATCGCATCTCAGGCGAAAGAGGATGTCAAGTTGTCCCAAAACATCAAGCAAGTTGCTAAAGTGACCGGGAATTTGCAAAAGCTTTCCAGCGAAACCCTGGCTGCTGCTGAGATAGATCAACTCACTCAATTGCAGGAAATCCTGAAACAAAAATTGGCAGAAATAGAAGAGATTGTCAAGGTTAAATAATTTATTAAAGTGTCCGCAAGTGGGTAAGTTTGGGTAAGTCTTATGTAACGGTTGCTTTATACTGGCAAATACCCATAAGGATGCAGTTGAAGACCAACTGGTTTGATAAGGAGGGCTAACTACATGGAAAAAGAGGCACCCCTCGCCGCCTTAATGCGTCCCCGCACCCTTGATGAATTTATTGGTCAAGACCACATCATCGGACCGGGACGCCTGCTGCGCCGTGCCATTCAAGCTGACCAGTTTTCCTCCCTCATCTTTTTTGGTCCACCGGGGACAGGAAAAACAACCCTGGCTCTTCTTATTGCCAATACTACCCGCGCTCACTTCATTGCGATTAATGCTGTCCTTTGTGGGGTCAAAGACATTCGCGAGGCAATTTCTACGGCTCAATCCCGCAAAAAGGAATACAATCAACGTACTATCCTATTTGTGGACGAGGTTCACCGCTTCAATAAATCACAACAAGATGCTTTACTACCTTGGGTGGAAAATGGAACAGTTATCTTGATTGGCGCAACCACAGAAAATCCTTACTTTGAAGTCAACAAAGCTCTTGTCAGCCGTTCTCGCATTTTTCAGCTTAAACCCCTCAATGAAGCTGACTTACGCCGCGTCCTTGAGCAGGCACTAACGGAAACAGAACGCGGTTATGGCAAGCTATCTGTCAGAGTCGAGCCGGATGCGATCGCCCATTTCGTTAATGTTGCCAATGGTGATGCTCGTTCATTGCTCAATGCCTTGGAACTGGCAGTGGAGACCACACTTCCTGATGCCGATGGTGTCATTCACATTACACTGGCTGTGGCGGAGGAATCTATTCAGCAGAGGGCAGTACTCTATGACAAAGAAGGAGACGCCCACTTCGATACTATCAGTGCCTTGATCAAAAGTTTGCGCGGTTCCGACCCTGATGCCGCTTTATACTGGCTAGCTAAGATGATTTATGCTGGAGAAGACCCCCGCTTCATCTTCCGGCGAATGTTAATCTTAGCCAGTGAAGATGTGGGACTCGCTGACCCTAATGCTGTGGTGGTGGTTAATGCCTGTGCCAATGCCTTTGAGTGGGTAGGGATGCCGGAAGGACGCTATCATTTGGCTCAAGCTGCACTTTACCTTGCCAATGCTCCCAAGTCTAACAGCGTCATGGGTTTTTTTGATGCCCTAGCGATGGTTGAAAAGGAACGGGAGGCGGAGATACCAAATCACCTTAAGGATGCCAACCGCGACAAGAAAGGATTGGGACATGGAGCGGGTTACCTTTATCCTCATGCCTACCGCGACCATTGGGTGGCTCAACAGTACTTACCGAGGAATCTACAGGGACAAGTGTTTTATCAACCCTCAACCCAAGGGTTTGAAGGGGAAATTAAGATGCAGGTGCAACGGAGGAGGGAAGCGCAACTGGAAGCCGTGGCAGAGGGCGTTTTTGTCTCACCGATTGAAGTGCTAACAACTGGACCGACTCACCGCACAATTGACCGTTGGTTGCAGCGCACGTTGAGTCAGGGGGGTGAACAGTTGGAGAAAGTACGCGATCGTATTTTCACTCTGGCTCAACTTCAGCGTCACCATGTTGTTTTGGACTTGAATGCTGGAAGCGGTTTACTGACCTTTGAAGCGTTGCGTCAAGTACCAGAAGGGGGAGTTTATGCCTGTAGGAGAACATCGGCGGAGGCTCTTGCTTTACAAGAACAGGTGGCAACGCTTCCGGAACTCCAACGTCCTGTGGTGCTAACGGCTACTTTAACCCAGTTACCAGATGTTTTAGCTACCCAAATTTCAGATATCCGATTTGACTGTATGATCGGGCGCAATGCGTTCATCCATGAACCGGATAAATCAGCAGCAGCTCAACGATTAGTTCAATTGCTGCAACCGTCGGGAGTTTTGGTACTAGCTGAAACGATACCACGCTATACGCAACGACTTTATCGTTTGCTCGACTCGTCGAAGCTGAATACTGATTTGTACCAACGCTTAGTGGCAGCAGAAGAGGCGATTTACAGGGACAAGTTAGATCCCATGGTGAATTGGGACGCATGGGATTTAAGACAGGCTTTGGAGTCGGTAGGGTTAGGGGTTGACGTGGATGAGAATCGGACATTTACCCAAATGCAGATTACACCCGCTTTAATTGATCGCTGGTTTACGACGACTTCTGCAACCAATCGACCCTCTTATGCCGCGCATTTGGCAAAGAACCTTACCAAGCAAGAAATTCGTGTTATCAAAGAGCTATTCATCCGCTCTCTACTCTATCAAACCGTGGATTGGGAGAGTGTCATTGTTTTTGTGCAGGCTTCGTTTTGGTCAAAGCAGTAGTAAAAAAAAGAGAGCAGTTTAGGCAATTCTCTACTCCTACAGAGGAATTCGCGCGATCGCTCTAGAGTTTAACAGAAAACAGCAGGCGTTATGGTATCACCCGAACAAGGTCAATTGGTTAAGGAGATAAGAATGAAATGAATGGATTGATTGTATTGGTTCCCTATAGTAGCGGACAGGAGTTTTACTCAGACGTAGACGTTGAATGGGGAGAACTCCCAGAAGAAGACGATGACATTGAGTCAGACGAAGTGGAAGAATTAATCGCCTATCTCCCCGTTTACGTTGAAACAGAGGATGAAGCGTTAGGGTTAATGGCGGTTGCCTACGCAGCTTGTGTAAACTACAGGTATGTCGCTTGTCCATCAAACTGGCAGACAGATCAAGAATGGCAAGAAAGAGGCTATCCAGGAACCCTCGAGGCTCCAGGTGTAGACTTGCCCAACACAGAAGAAGCTTTTGAAATTCCTGAACCGGGTGATTGTTTTTGCTGTGGTAGTCTGAGCGATTATGAGGTTATAACACCGCAACAAATGGTAGAACAGCTTAAGCAAAACCCGCAGCAGTTTGTAATGACGTTTTTGGATGATGATGAGTCGCTATGGCAGCAGTTTGATGACTGGTCAGTACGAATTTTAAATTATCCCCTTTTTACGAAAAAATAAGGTTATTTCTTCGTAAAATCTTAATTGCTAACTCCAATGTGTATCGCTCGTCACCACGCTGAATGGCTCTCTCTCGTTGAAGCATCGGGTTCGTTTTTGAACCTACCTATATTGGTCAAGGCGTTTCCTTCTGGGCTGAATGCTCATGAACCGGAACAGTTGAAGGTATTGCGGTTAGCGAAGAATTGCAGGATTCTCACTATGGAGTACGTCCTGACAAAGCCATTCATCGAGCTTGGGTAGAATTCGTCTTACGGCAGACATTGGAATTGCCAAATGAGGTATTGTTATACGGGCAGCCTGTTCCTCCGGGATTACAGATTGCGATCACTCTTTTTTTCCCTAGAACTCTACTTCTCACACTTTGACATTATACCGGGGAATACTTAAAGAACGAGCTTTCCCATTCTCATCCCGCCAACGTTGGAGATAATAATTCCCCCGTGGCTCAATGAATCCCCCTGGTGTTTTCCGAGACAGATGGGACTTGTGTTTAAAATAATCATTAAAGGCTTGTTCTAGCTGCTCTAGGGTAAAGGGTTTGGGCAGAAATCGAAATGCCCCTTCTGCCATGATTTCTTGCAGCACTTTATCACTACCATACGCTGAAATCACAATTTTACCTACAGGATATTTCAGGTTATTAATTTGCCGCAATAAATCTATCCCATCATAAATCTGATTTTCCACTTTTATTTCCTGAGCCGCACTATGGCGATACCTGGAGGGCATCCGTAAATCTGTCACCACTAAGTCAATCTTACACCCTAGAAAACGACGTCCTGCTGAGGTTTCTTCCCATTCTGTATACGTGGATAAAAGTTGTAACCCTTCTTTACCATTACTAGCAAAATAAAAGAGATATCGTTTATCGTTCTCCTACTGGAGTTGAATGACATCTCGGAGGTCTTCATCATCCTCCACAATCAGAACTTGTTTGACCATCGTTGTGTTTATTTATCACAAAATTTATGTCCAGGTACTTATTCTTTAGGATACCGTCAAACGTTCACACTCTACCTTAGAAATGGCAAAAACACTCTCCCAGACAGGGATTTGGGATTTAGGGTTACTCGGTTTGCGATCGCGCTCTATCTTAGCTGTGGCTGAAATGCGCTCACCGACAGAAATTGGCGGTTTCTGATTACTCCCTAGTGCAAGAAGGCAGGAGGCAGGAGGCAGAAGGGAAGAAGGCTTATACAATAAGACTTTACACGTTTTTTAACTGGAGAGTTACTTCCGCCGCGCTGGTCTAGCGATCGCTATTTCCCAAACGTCCCAATGTCGCTACCTGAATCACCTCCCTGACAAGTCTGTAGATGAGGACAGGTTTGACAGATTACGGTGTCCGCATCATCAATGTTTAAGGAGCGTAGAGCATTAATTGTTAGGTTGCGGGAGCAGTTGCTCCGAATTCGGGGTATGGCAGGAATGCGGGGTAATTCGTCAGATTTAGCACGACGCTTGCGTCCAAAGGAGTCTATGGTTAAGCCATCATGACGCGCTTCTAGGTCAGTCCAAGTTTTGAGAGTGGGGACGGTGGGATTGCGGTGTTCTGAGCTTAAGAATAGGATGCGCCGAGAGTTAAACAATGGGTTGTTAGTTAGTCCGCAATCATAGCTTTTACCTGTCCCAGTAGCCGATGAATCACAGATAAACCGGACTCCTTGGTTTAGGGTACGACTCCAAGCATCCAATCGTTGACCGTCTTGGTAGGTGATAGTTCCCGTTGGGTTGGCTGGTGTTGGTTCAGTTTCAACGGTTTCAACAGGGGCAAACCCGTAACGGGAGCGTCGTTGGCTGAGTTGAGCCAGACGGTTTTTCAGTTTGGGGAACCATCCCAGTAAGTCTTTAAATCCATGGAGTTTGATGTGGGGTTGGCGGATTAGTAGCTCGAATTGGGCGACGGTGATATATTGAATTTCATCAGAGCGTCCAGCGATGAGCAGGTCGTCAATGTCTAAATGTTCTTCTTTGGTTGTTTGACCCCACCAAGCGACTCGTAGCTGATAACCCCATTGTTGCACGAGTTTAAAGGTGCTTCGATAGTGTCGCAGGACATGGGAGTTGTGAATCGCCCCGGCGTCGGGGTAGAAATCAATGGTTTTGGTATTGAGTTGAGTAGATAAGATATCGAGGGATTCTTTAAATTGTTGGGGTGATGAAGCAAAGTTACCTCCAGCCGCACCAAGGCAAGGTTGACCTAAGCGGGTGGCTACGATGTAAGGTTTGGGGTTAACACCTTCAGTTATGCCGATGCTGGAGCGCTGGATGTCACCTAGGGGACGCCACACGGCGATGGGGAGTTCACCGTTGGGTAGGTGAGCCGTGGGTCCATTGGGACGGAATCTCGAACGGCTGGTGGGCCACTTATATTTATGGTCGGTGGCGTTGTCGAAGCGAATTTGAAAGCCGATAATGCGCTCAAATACGTCAAAAATTGGGCAACCTATTCCCGGTTTGGAGACAGTGAGTTGGCGACCCCACAGGTCTATACCGGCTAATTGGGGGTTAATGTAGATAACATTTTGATAGGGAGCGATGGTGAAGTAGCAGGCGTGGTCAATTTCTGTGTCAGATAGACCCCGCTGTTGTTGTAAATGTTGGCGGTGAGCGCGGGAGAGTCCGACTTGTTGGGACAGTTTGCGGATAGCGCGATCGCTATTCCTCTAATCGCTCGCATCAATGGACATTTCTTTCCTTTGTGGACATAAGTGTAACCGTCAGCTTTCCAGATTAGCTCGAAATACTTCCAGTTGATGCTTTGCAGTTTTCCTTTAACTGTAGTCAAGTCAAAGACCCGACCGGCTCTCACTGTCACTCGTCCAACATGTGTTCCTTGATTCTTCCCGGTGGGGACAATGGCACGAACTATATCGCGTTGTTCGATTGGGAGTAAGCGATCGCATCGAGCCGCTTCTTCTTGAAGTCGTTTCCCTCGTTGTGCTGCTCTTTGTTGGCGTAATTGTTCCCACTCATCAGAGTTGCGTTCTTTTCCATCATCAACAGCCCACAGGAAAAAACCCAATATGTCCTCGCCGACACATTTGTAACCGGGTGCAGTGGTTACATCGTGGCGGCAGTGAATCAAATTGTTTTGCAGGTTTTCCCGACAGTCGGAGCGGGAGCCGTTACAGACTGGGCAGTTTCTTTTCAGGTAACGCCATGTAGATGCCATTATCTCACACTCTTCTTTTGTTAGCTACCCATACCCATCACCCTGGCAAAGTAGATGAGTTCTGGCTCTAGCCATTCCTTGCTGAATGGGACGGGATATGGTTTTTGTTGGTTGACTTAGAGTAGCAACTTGGTTTTTTGCAGTTTTGTAACCTTCGGTGGATCAAAACTGATCAATATGATCAGGCTTGTAACCTTGTCTGAAATGCTTGATATAGCAAGGTTTCAAAAAAAAAGCGTCGCACTTAGTGGAATGTAGTGTCGCACTCAGTGGAACGTAGTGTCGCACTCAGTGGAAGATATTAAGTCACTAAAAATACCTGAAATCCTTGTACAATAATGGTTACAAGCTTGTAACCCTGTACAAAATTGGGCTGCCCAATTCAGTGACCTGGGGCGGTTCGCGACGAACTGTCAACCCCCCAAAAGCGACCACCCCTAAAAAGATGGCGTGGTGAGGATGTCAATGTCGGAAGTCACTGATGTAGAATAGGCAGTTGTGACTCATTTATGGCAGATCAAGCGAGGATTTTTTGCAGCGCTACTTGGTCATCCTCTTTAATTCTTCGCCGTCCGCTTTCAACCAGTTTTACCCAACTGGTACTCTTCCCGATTAGGGACGCTAAATGAGCCTGTGTCCAGTGTTTGGATTGGCGAGCTTGTTTGAGTTCTGCCCCTGTTAGGTTGGTTGAACGGGTGCAGGGTTCAAAATGTGACTGTTCAGGTGGAGGAGTATTGGTCTGATTAGGTTTTTGAACGTTTATGGACTTACGCTTGTCAGAAGCCTTTTTAGCTGTCCTTGTTCTCTGATGTTTCAACTGTTTAAGTGCCGCCTCAATCCGGGTTGGGGCAGTAATCGTGATCACACCGTTGAGCCAGTCTGTGAAGAACCCATCGGGCATCCGGTTGTTTTTAGGAGCGGTTGCTACTGGATCTATCTGTACATCGTTTTCATCGGGTAAACTAGCCCAGCTTGGTCATAATGCTTCCGGAAATGATGGGTTAAACTGAATTCCAAACTGAATTTCTGTAAGAGACTCCAGAAGGCGATAGACTTGTTTAACGAAGCGTGAACATCTGCGCCTGTCCTTACTAATAGCCTCTATCTCTTGAGCAGACATCACCGCTGATAGCAATGACCGAATGCTGTACTTACCACTTGGGTGAGCGCGGCGGTTTTGGATCAGGTAAAGCGCTAGGGCAGCGGCTAACTTTTGCCGATTAGGGTCGAGGTTAAAGACAGCTTTATTGATGAATCCATATTGGTAGAGTGCTTTACTCTCCCGTTGCCCTTCTTTATTAAGGAAGTTGCGTGTCCAAAGTCCAGCTTGGACGCAGATGGCGGCTTCAAACAGTTCTTCTGGATTACCGAATATGGTGTTTTGATAGTATTCTTTGACGCTGACTATCCAGAAAGGGGAGCGTTCGATAATCGTCAGATTAAGGTTGCCTTCCTGCCATTGGATTTTTACACCAAGCGTACCTAAGATACAGGCTAGGTCGGTAACAGCTTTGAGCTTCTGTGATTTTTTAAGCTTATTCCCCCGATGCAGGCGCAACATCTTGATCAAGTCACTCCCCAAGAGTGTAAATGAATCTTTCCAAGGCTCTTGCTGCTGGGCAGCATAAGTGGCAAATATGGCATGTAACCGTGCAGCATGGACGCCGTATTGCTCTAAAATTTCTGGTTCGGCAAAGCTAGTGATGAATCCCGGTTGATGTTTTTGCTGGTTGAGGATGAAAAATTCGATGTAACGTCCCTTGCCAAATTGTCGTTGGAAGTAAAGGTGACCAGGACTGTATTCATGCCACTCCGGAGTTTTGAGAAATGCCTGGGTGGCACTAATCACTGGTGCTCCAGTTGCCATCATCTCGATCGCTTTGTGTGTAAAAAGTGGTGGTTCGGTCTGAGGTTGGTCTGTTGGTTTCCGGAGACGCTTATGGTTTTCTTGGGCTAGGGGTATCTCTAATCCGGAAATTTCTAGCTGTAATGCACCGAGTTGAGATTTTGTCGCTCCTCTACTATTATGTCCTGTTGACATTAATTTTGTCCTCTTTCAAACCGTTGTTTGGCGAACCGAGCCTTGAGCGAGATGTGGAGCAGCGTGAATGGGTAGAGAATTGATGGACTAAGATTGACAAGACTTAACCCGACAGTTGCCCATTGCCCCTGCCGTGATTGGTTTGAGTTGAGCTGAGCCATTGTTGGTTGTTCCGTAGAAGATTTGGCTGTCACTATGCACAGGGTTGTTAAACTGACTTATACGCTTCTGTCTCAAGATTGGCTTCTTTTGCCAATTCAGCAGCTTTTTGAAGCTGGTAGTGTGCCCAATCCACTACACTCATTCCGGCACGTCGGGCGGTGTCTTCAAAAAGTGGTTGTAAATTTGGAGAGAATGAGAGTGTAAGTGTGTAGTTTGTTGCTGGTGTTGCTTGAGACTTTGTGTCTAGTATTTGGCTCCACCGCTCCTGCCACCAGGCACATTCAGCTCCCCGTGTATCTGCATCTTTGTCTAAGAAGCTAAGCGTTCCTAAGCGGTTGCAGTAGAAGCTGTTATTTTCGATGAATTCCCCGCGATGTTGACAACTCCAGCAGCTACGCTTGAGAACATTCCCATTGCCGTTCAAGGTAGAGGTGGTCTGATTGAGTCTGTTGTCATTGCTGTTTTTTGTAGTTGTCGCTCTTTTTGGAGGATGTTTGAGGAGATTCCAAGCGGCGTCTATACTTTTTGAGTTTAAAGTTTGGCGCAGACTCTGAGCGGTTTCTAGATTGCCCAAATGGGTTTCATAATCAATGACATCAACGACTTTGGCGGCTTTGGAGTAGGTACGACCCGAACCTAATCCCACGAGTTTGGCGAGGCGATCGCGGGTTTTCCCTTTTGAACAAAGGTGTGGAAAATTTTCCACACCTTTCTCGGCGGGTTTACCGGGGGCAGATTTTTGTCCCGCTTTGCTCATGCGCTTTCTGGCTTTGGCTTGTTCGACACTTTTCCAAGCTTCGGCTTCTCGAACTTTTTGTTCTGTGGTTTTGGTGCGGGAGGCGTTTTCGAGTAATAGGGCTTCTAGTTCGGCTTCCTTTGTGGCAAATGTCCTTACCTCTACGGGAACGGTTGACCACCCCAGTTTGAGTACGGCTTTGGCACGCCGGTGTCCTGAGATTATCAGGGAGTTGGGAGTAATAACCAATGGTTTGACCCACCCAGACTGCCGAATGAGTTCAATTAATTCAGTCACATCCTCTTCGCCATAAATAGAGGAGTTGTATGGATGGGGTTTCAGAAGCCGAGGATCGACTTGGGAAAATACAGAGGGTGGGTTTTCCAGAGCCACCTCAGTTGATGAAGTCAGAGAGTTATCCATTTTTACCTATACGCAGGCAATGACCAAAAAGACATAAGGCTTTAGGGCAGGCGGCTCCAAGGAACGTTTTCACCCTCTGCCTTGGAGCCAATGGCAGTCGGTATCTGATGGGAGAATCCATAGCACTAACTTGCGGGAGTCGGCTTTGATGCCTACAATTAGGTAGGTGTAGCCATAAAAACGCTGTGGATCTCATTTGGAAGCAATGCTTCCATTGATGGAAGTAATGTTTCCAGATTAGTCGTGATTGGCACGTTTGCCAAGTCCTCAGCTCTTGTTAATTGGTGGTAGCTTGTTTTTGTTAGCAGTTGGATTGGTTGAAAGTTGGCGGCGGTGGAAGTTGCACATAAACCCGTTAATCAAGTGAGTCAAAACATGTTCGAGGGCAGACTAGCAGCTTTACTGATTGAGCTGAGAGCAGGTCGCTCGTTCAGAGAGTTTGCCGATTTAATTGGGACAACTCATACCAATGTCCGCCAGTGGGAGCAGGGAAGAGGTGAACCCCGCTTACGAGTGCTGACCAAAATTGCGGCTCTTAAAGGCTGGACACTCAATGAACTGCAAGCCTATTTGGAAGGCGAATCATTACCTAAGAGCAGTAGTAGCGTTCAACAGCTTATATCAGAAATACGGGGTCTTTCGTTCGAGGCGGCTGCTCAGGTAGCAGCTGTGGCTGTAGAAACGATGACAATTAAAGGAAACCAGGTTTAAGAACTCTGTTGCTTTTTTCCGTTTTATAAATAAACAACTAATATTAACAATCAAAAATTATATACCTATATCAGGGTAAAGATTACATTTGAATTTTTGTTAGTGATTGGCGTTTTTGTATCGCTACTTTGGCATAAATCTACGTACCCATCACCACTAACCCGATAAATTGGGAGCATCCACTACTTATGTAGAGTTTTTGAAAGTGTGAACGCTAAAACTATTATGGTATAAGGCTTTCGTTCAATTGTAGTATATATACGCTAACAAGTCGATTTCAGTAGGCGAATGCCACTCGCTCACTCTTGCTTCCCTAATAAGTGATTATCATTCTCATCATTTTATAATTCTTTAAGAAGCTATAAGTCAAGTAAGGCGTGATTTCAGATTTTATTAGGTTTTTTGTTTTCAACAAATCAACGGAGACTCAAATAGATCGATTTGTTATGTGCCTCGTGTGATTTGCGCTGGAATCGACGAATAGACTGGACGGCCGTTACGTGCGACACCAGGACGAAGTTGAATGTATTCTGTACCCATGGTTTCAGCGCGTTGCCATTCATCTTCGGTGATTTCATTTTTTCGGGCTTCCAAGCGATCATAATCATCGGTGAGGAAATCAGCAATGATCGGATGAAAGCCAGTCCACCGTTGGATCAATTTGGGTCCAGGAATCAGATCTTGATCGTAATCCTGTGATTTTCTGTAACAATTTACCGTTAGCAATCGAGTTCCTATCGACAGATTGTATTGATGGACGAAGTTATATGGAAAGCGAAGCAGCGCTACGCAATCCAGTTCATCCGTGTATGCACAGATCAGAAGCGGAGTTATTGAAACGACAACAGCGGCGCGGCTGTCACCGTATTGTAATTGTTCTTTGATGTATATTCGCTGTGGCCAACCTACACCGAAGAATGCGAGTACGGACTTCCAGATGCCGGACAAACCGTACAAATCCGGTCTTAGTACGCGGAGTTTAGTATGCGAGAGTGTAATATGACCAGGATCAGAGGCACAGGTCGTATCGTCGAGCGTTCGTGTTCGGTTTCCGGTATTCATGTCAAACGAGTGCTGCGAAGCGCAGATCGCACAAAAAAGATGAGTTGACAATCAGTGGGATGTACGATCCCACATTCCGCACTTCAAGTTAAAGTACAAAAAACTACATGGCTAAACAGTAGTTATTGATACAGCATATCTCTGGAGAGGGTAATACTTTGTGAGGCAAGAACTAAATCGTCTCTAGGGTTCCGGTTTCATCATCACGAGGTGAAATGTCTGGACCAAGAGAGACAGGTTATCAAGCTTGAAGATTGATAACCCCACGGCGGGATAAAAGCCCGGGAGAACTCAGTAATTCATCCAGTATGAATTGCTAGCTCTTCTGGGCTTTTGTGGTTTTGACTAATCATCAATTGGAGCATCTTATGACAGACTCTGCCTTTGAACCCCCTAATGGGCAAAGTGAAGCCCAACGAGCCCTAGGTATGGAGCAACAACTCCCCCTGACTGGATGGCAACAGGAAGTGAATCAAGGTCTAGAGTACGGACTCGAAGCTGCCGACAGTATCAAAGACCGCAGTATCCCTACCTTTTCACGGGGAGAACTCCCCCACTATGCAGGGATTAACACCTTCCTGAAAGCTCCCTATCTTGAAGATGTGCGACAGGTAGGTAATTATGATGTGGCAATTATTGGTGTTCCCCACGATTCCGGGACAACCTACCGCCCTGGAACCCGGTTTGGCCCCCAAGGGATTCGCCGTATATCTGCTCTTTATACCCCATATAATTTTGAGTTTGGAGTTGATTTGCGCGAACAAATTACTCTCTGTGATGTGGGAGATATCTTCACCATTCCTGCCAATAATGAAAAGTCCTTTGATCAGATTTCCAAAGGTGTTGCTCATGTCTTTAGTTCGGGAGCATTTCCCATGATTTTAGGAGGCGATCATTCCATCGGATTTCCCACTGTGCGGGGCATTTGTCGTCATTTAGGGGATAAAAAAGTCGGGATTATTCATTTCGATCGCCATGTCGATACCCAAGAAACCGACCTTGATGAACGGATGCATACCTGTCCTTGGTTCCACGCCACTAACATGAACAACGCCCCGGCAAAAAACCTTGTGCAGTTGGGCATTGGTGGTTGGCAAGTGCCGCGCCAAGGGGTGAAAGTCTGTCGGGAACGGGCGACGAATATTCTCACTGTTACCGATATTACAGAAATGGGTCTTGATTCAGCAGCGGATTTTGCCATTGCACAAGCGACGGATGGCACGGATTGTGTCTGGATTAGCTTTGATATTGACTGTATTGATGCGGGGTTTGTACCGGGTACAGGTTGGCCAGAACCGGGTGGCTTGTTACCTCGTGAAGCTCTCTATTTACTGAAGCGAATCATTCGTGAAACTAATGTGTGCGGCATGGAAGTGGTAGAAGTTTCACCGCCCTATGATGTGAGTGATATGACATCTTTGATGGCTACGCGGGTAATTTGTGATACCTTGGCGCATCTTGTGGTTTCAGGGCAGTTACCCCGCAACGAAAAACCGAGCTATATCCACTCTGAAGCTCAAGTCGTGGATCACCCGTGGCGGTAAGCGATCGCAGTGGGAATTTGAAGTATTTTTTGATCAGTTTTCAAATCGATTGACCATGCATGAAACAGACATGACCAAAGCTTTGATTATAACGGTGCGGGATTGGTTTGAAAGCCAACCCGATGTACCTAAAATTGAAGCAATTCATTTAACTGTGGGAAAATTCACCTGTGTTGAGCCAGCTAGTTTAGAGTTTGCGTTTACAGCACAGACGAAAGATACCTTCTTGGATGGAGTAAACTTAGTGATTCGAGAAACGCCGTTGATTGCCTTTTGTCATAAGTGTCAGTCAGAATATTTTCCACAAATTGGTCGGCAATATTCTTGCCCAAATTGTCAGTCTCCGATGGACGATATTCGCTCCGGTCGTGAATTAAAAATTGATCGCATTGAGTATTCAAAATCAGAGGCGTTCGCCTTCTCATCATCAGGCTAGTTCCCGTTTACTTTTTATGCCAATTTTAGGCAAAAACCTGCTTAAATTGTTATCCAATCTATTCATTATTTGAGACTAATTACCATGCACCAAACCTTCGATGCAGCCTTAGGAATTAACCTCCTCCATGCTAACCAAGCAGGTGCAGAGCATAACCGAGAACATTTTGATCGTTGGGGGATTCATTGTCTCAATTTAATGAGTAGTCCGGGCGCGGGAAAAACAGCTTTATTGGAACGTACTTTGGCTACCCTTCAGTCAGAATTAAACATGGTGGTGATTGAAGGCGATATGACTACAGAATTAGATGCGGATCGTCTCCGCCAGTATAATATCCCTGTTATTGCTATTAATACGGGGCGTTCCTGCCACTTAGATTCAAAAATGGTGGCGGGTGGCATTCATCAGTTATCTCGTGATTATGATCCTAAAAAATTTGATTTAATATTTGTCGAAAATGTGGGAAATTTGGTTTGTCCAGCAGAATTTGAAGTAGGAGAACATGCCAAAGTTGCACTACTTAGTGTGACCGAAGGAGAAGATAAGCCCTTGAAATATCCTCTCATGTTTCAAGAAGCAGATTGTTTATTGATAACAAAAATGGATCTAGAACCCTATGTAGAATTAGATTTAGAAAAACTGGTGACTAATGTCCGTCAAATGAATCCCTACGCAACCATTATTCCAGTATCAGCAAAGACAGGCGAGGGACTAAATCTATGGTTCGATTGGGTGCGATCGCAAGTTCATGGCAAATAACCTATCCCATTGCTCTCTCATTAACTCATGCTGTGTTCTTCCAAACTTAGCATGTTGTTACTTTTTAGTCCATAACTATAACTAGGATCTGATTTTCATCGAGATAACGTGCAAACAGTTAAGGACAAGCAATCATGTCAAATAAAATTTTTTTTGGGGGAATTATCGCATTTCTTGTCCTAACCCTTTCGATTGGGTTATGGGCTGCAAAACAAATTAAGGGCGATAGTGTTAACTATCTTGTCGCAGGTCGAGGCTTAGTTTTACCCCTAGCGGCAGGTACGTTGATGGCACAATCTGTAGACTCCAATGCCACTTTAGGGAACATGGATCTCGCAGGAAGTTTTGGTTTTTGGGCTGGCGCATCGCTGCCGTTAGGACTCGCATTATGTTTGTTCTTAACGGGTCTCTTTTTTGCGAAACCGATGAACCGGATGGGGTTAATTACCTTGCCTGATTTTTATCGGGTCAAGTATAGTCGAATGACAGAGCGGGTAGCCTCAATCATCATGGTGCTTAGTTTTGCCTTTTTATTGGCGGGAAATTTAGTTGCTGGGGGCTATTTATTCCAGTCTTTTCTCGGCACAACTTATCTCGCTGGGGTAATTTTAATCGCGCTGGTTGTTTTAATTTATACAGCCAGTGGTGGGTTATTTGCGGTGGCTTATACTGATGCGATTCAAGTAGCGATCGCATTCTTAGGCATTCTGGGACTCATCTGCTTTATTGCAATTGGATATGGTTTCACAATTCCCGATGGCATGGGACCTTTTGCACTGGAGCAATTAACTGATCCTGCTGCTGGAGCTGCGATTAACTGGGCAACACTTTTAGCCTTGGGGTTGGGGGATATTGTTGCCATTGACTTTATGGCGCGAGTCTTTGCGGCTGAGAGTCCAGAAACAGCACAGCGAGCCTGCTTTATTGGTTCAATGGGAACGGTGCTGATTGGTGTCCCATTTTCAATTTTGGCATTATCGACTCCAACAATTCTCGAAACCTCCGGGTTGACCTTAAACTCCGACCAACCCCTGTTGTTTAACCTCCTAGGAGTTGTGCCGCCTGTGCTGGGGTTATTGGTGATTGCAGCGATTCTCTCGGCGTCTCTGTCTACAGCAGATGGAGCAATTTTAGGCACATCGTCGGTCATTGCCCACAATATCATTGGTATCCGCCACGATGACCACAATGCTGCGGGCGATCGCCTTCTAGCCCTCACCCGAGTCATGGCTGTCGTGATCACCACCTTAGGAGTGATTTTTGCCGTTCTTATTCCCCAAACAGGAATTTTGCTGCTACTCGCCTTTGATCTTGGGTTCGCGGGGTTATTAGTTCCCTTAGCGGGAGGACTCTTTTGGCCAAAAGCGAATAAATACGGGGCATTAGCTTGCATCCTTGTCGGCACGGCGACGCGCTTGAGCTTCTTTGTTCTGATGCCGACGATGTTCGGTAGTGATAATACTCTGCTATACATCCCTAATCCTGTGTTTACGCCGGATTTTGATGGGTTTCCCACGTTAATTAGTCCGTTGGTAGGCTTGGTAGCGTTTGTTGGCGTATCCCTCTTGACGGGGGGGACGAAAGGTAAGTTGGAAGATCGACAGGAACTTTCGCAAGCAAACTTGAGATAGGAAAACGCGATCGCGCGATCACGGCGGTTGATCAGGATGGGGATGGTTAAGTTTTACTCGAATGAGAATTTTCCTCTGGATATCGTCCGGGAACGAGAGCCAATTGGGTTATGATGTTCTTACCTCTTACGATGCAGGGCAAGCGAATTTTACCTGCAAGAAGAACTAAAAAACAACCCCGTAGGAACGTTTCGCGCTCGCCTAATTCAAGTGAAAAAGCAGAACCAGCCTAAATCCAGCCGTCAAGCGTTTGTGATCCAAGAATATACCCGGTGAGTCTTCTGAAAATGCCTCAGTTATAGGGGATTTCAGGGATACTGTAGAAGGGTGCGATCGCGCCCCTCCAGGTTATCCGCTAAAATGCTTGGGGTCATGAAGCAAAGCGAAAAGCACTTGCTCACACAATAAACTCACGAAATCATGAGCTATCTCACCTTCACCTTCAGGTTGTGCTTCTAACACAGGAATTAATACCGCGACTAAGAAATTCCAGTCAAAGCATATCTGTAATTGATGAGGTCGTTTTTGAAAAGCTTCAACAAGTATCGCTGGTGTCCAATCAAAAGCATCAATAATGGATATATTAGGTAATTTTTGCTCAACAAAGTTACATTGCAAACTATACCAAGTCTCTTCAATTTTATCGTCTTGTCGTTTGTTTATTTCGTCACGAATAACTTCAGCCTCTGGGAGTAAATAATGCCCATCTTCATTAGTATTACTTTGAATCACCTTAGTATAGGATACTGCATAAGTAAGGGAAATAAGGCGGGCTATTCGGGGTGCAACATTGATGAGTTCTTTGGTGAGTGGATGAGTCAGCCCATATTCTCTTATCCATGAACGCATAAAAGCAGATGTGTTGACATTACGCACTCCAATAAGGCAACGGAAAGCAGATGCTCGAAGGGAGCTTTCCAATTTGCATCTTCGCAGTAACTTAGGAGCTGCCTGAGCGATAAAAGCTTCAGTATCCATATCATAATTTTGACAGCGACTCAAGTCATCTAAACTTATCAGTAGACTTGAAAAATCACTAACATAATCAGTGATGTAGTTTTCCAGATCTGGGTTTATATCATTAATAGGAGACTCTAGAACGACAGCAATCGTTGCCCAAAATGTGTCCATTAATGCTTTTTCGTCAAGACAATCTTCTAGATAAGTAAGCTGTTCTTTATTTGTCAGAAGAGTAACTAACTGTTTATGTAGTTCTGGTGTTTTTGATAACTTTCCATCTAGAATTTGTCGGCATTCCGTAATGAACTGGAAATTGTGAAGATTCCGAAGTGCAGATTGTGCTTCAGCCTCAATTTCTGGATCTTGAGGTAGAATACCGATGAAGCGAAACTGTAGATTTCCCTGCTCATCATTTTCCAATCGCCAATTCTTGGCATCAAAATAAGCTCTGATTTTTTGGGCGCGATAGTTACTGCTAACTGGAATTAAATTGAGTTGGTGATTATCCCAGTCTGCTAAAATCCGAGATGTCGCTTCTAAAGGAATCTTTTCTTGTAACCACATTCCTAGTGCTATCTCGGTCAGAGGAAAATTTCGGTGAGGTAATTGATTAAATTTAAGTAGCTCTTGATATTCTTCTTGTGAGAGTCGCGTCCATGCCTTAAAAGCATCAAACCCAAAATCTTGTCCTTGATCAATCTTTTCAAATTCTAACCAGACGAAAAGTTGTAGAGACGATAGTAGAGGAATTAGAGAGCTTTTGAGAAGATTGGGATCACATCTAGCCAGCGAAACGAGTACCCCAAGCATTGCAACAGTGTCAGTACGCTCAAAGATAATTGAAATGGAGCGTTCAAGTTCTGCTTTAGTTGGACGGCTGTAAAGCCATCCCTCTAGCGTCATTAAAAAACAAGCAACAATATCTGGACACCAGGGATACTTGCGATGCCAGTACAGAGCATGGCGACCACCTTTAAAATGTTTTCTATTATTGCCAATAAGCAGAGTTACACCATCCGTATCAGTCTTTTGGCTACCCTCCAGCCTGTTTTTTGTCCAACGATGCTTATGCCAGTAATTTGTGGCTACATTACAAAGGGTGGCAACTACATCAACTGCAAGAGGTTCATTTATGTCGAGTAGAGAAAGAAGTGGGTAAAATTTGAATGTACAAACATCAATATCGCTAGAACCTCTTGTTCCAAGATAATCAATTAACCAATCAGAGTTATTATCAAATTTATAACGATAACTTGGCTCTGAAATAGTCACAGCAAGTAGTAATTCAGCACAGAGTTGTGGATTAACACGAACTACATAACAAAGATATAGTCCTCCATGCTTAAGCATGAATCCTCGAAATTTGGGATGAACTCGTGCTGATGAACCTCTTGGATGCGGCGGCTCAAGTACACCAGTACCAGAGATGATGTCATCGTCAGTTGGCTCTAACCTTGTGCTTGGAGTTACTTCTCGTCCTGCTAACGCTCTCAAAAGCCATGCTGAGCGCTCTGGAGCAAACTTTAATGCGTAGACTATGCAAGCAAAAGCAGTTGATGGATTACTCAACCAATAGCGTCTTTGTTTGTCCGGCTCAGGGAGCAATACTCTCTGAGCTAAATCCAGAACAAATTCTGCAACTTCAACCTGTAGTGGAAATATTTCTGTAAAATTGCCCCAGTTCGGCTTCAGCCAAGCGTCTGCTGCTTTGAAAATTGAGTCAGATTTTTCTATCAAAACCTCTGGATTTTGAGATAAGAGCCAACGCCAAATTGGTTCCCACAGATGTGGTTTTGGAATTCCTGTTATCTGCTCTTGGGTAACTAGCCTTTTTCCTAAAGACATAGACTCCAAGTTTTTGGCAATAACCGGATGCGGAAATGTTGCGATCGCGAGAAGCCGAGAGATGATACGCTCAACTATAAATGGCAAGCGTTTCTCGGAACAACCCTGAAGGACATTGCTTCCCTGTTTACTCAAAATCGCACCATCAAGGAGTAAGTCAGTGAGTTGTAAATGATTTCCTTCAGATGATTCTTGCAGCAGTTCTTGCCATGTCTCAGCTTCTGTTGACTCCATAGCCAGATGTAAGGCAAACCAGCGCATAGGTTGACACCAAAGCGGATTCCTCAACCTCTGGGCTAACTCACTAACTTCTAGTTCACGACGCCTTGCCAAAAGATAGCGAAATCTTGCACAATCTCCAACAAGACGATGGGTAACAGCTACTCGGTCATCTACAACTCGAAAACAGTCCCGCCGCACCAGTGTATATAGAGTGTTTTTATCAACAGGTGAGTCATATACAGATAGGTCAGACGTAAAGTTATCAGCTAACAATAAAGCCGTTTTAATGAGAACGCGACCTTCTTCACTGACTTCATATCCGTTTCCGACTTGATAACACCAGAACCAATTCAGCAAATCCAGGTCATTTCTGAAAGATGAGGTTTTGATATCATCTTGTTGAACACCGCTAATCAAATAGTCAAGAAGTTTCAGGTTTAAAGCCGGTCCAAACTCATCAGCACGATTAATCAGTTCAGCAACTTCGCCAGGTAAAGCATTAGATGACTGAAGCTCGTCAATAGGTAACTGTTGCAGCCTAACAACATCAATTGGAACTTCTGCACCAAGTTGAGCGACAATTTTATCACGAACTCGGCGTCCAGCGTCTAAATGTGCTACCAGGACAAAGCGAACATCAGATGTTTCTCTAGTTAACGCATTTTGCAGCAGGTTAAGCACACAATCAAAGCTGTGGTCATCGACATCACTCAGGTCATCTATGATGATGATAGGTTTCTCTATGACTTGAGCGGCTAAAAGTTCATCAAGCCGTCTTGTCTCTCGGCTAGATATGGATTCTGGAGTTTTTGTGAAAGAAACAATATCAGATGGATGAAGAAACAAACAGGTATTGTCTTGAAAGCTTGTTTGCATTCCCAGCGTACAAAGCGCTGATTTTCCCGAACCTGATGCACCAAGAATAAGAGATATTTGCTTGGCTTGTATAGATACTTTTAGCTGTGATAGTAAATTCGTTCTAGGAAGAGAAAGACTTCCACCAAGAGTATGTCGAACAGCACGAAACCGATAGCGCGATTGACTGAATAATCTTGCCAGTGTTGCCCGAAATGCGGTTAAGCTTTTATCGTCCCTCAGTTCTCGCCATATAAGATTACTGGCACGTTCAGGAGATAAACCCGAACCAAGTTGAAGCAGATAGCCTAACCATCGTCCAATAGTCGTCTGGGCATCTTCATCCAGTGAAAGATTTTCTAATTCAACTGTTAAGTTTGTTTTCGGATCAGAAACATACTCATAACTGACATGAGTTTTGAATGCCTGAAGTTTTTGGAGCTGATCTCGTTGTTTGCGAATCCCCCATCCTTGGATAACGTCCCTCGGATTCCTATCTCCTTCAAATTTACCAGAAATAACAAACTGTAAGTGTTCTACTAAACTCGGTGTACGCTCAGAGGCAAGATTAAAAATTTCCCAAAGTTCTTCAAGGGCTTCACGAATTAAACTTTCTGAAAGAGTTCGCTTAACTTGTGTTAAGGTTACACATATACCCGATTCAGTAATGTCTGAAATTGCTTCAGTGAGAACTGCATGGGCTGTATTTAAACTTTGACGTTCTGTTTCAGAAGCGTCTTTCCATCGGCGGACAATTTTCAGCAGCGTCAAAAGAAATTGGTGTTCAAAACCGCTCAAGGAAAGCAAACCCCCCTCTGCTCGCTTAGGTTGACATTCTTCCCAAGCACTTCTTAGCTCATTTAACTGAAAAAGCAGAGGAAGTTCAGAGGTTGTTACAGTTGGGTTTGTTGTTTCACTATCCACCATTTCTTCATGTTATCTCGCGACTGCTCAAAAAAGCTCAATTTCAATGGATTCCGCTGCACCTCAAGGGATAAATGGAATTACCCCATATCCCTCGATGACAGGTTAAATGCCTCGTCCATCAACCTGACCTCACCAGATAGCGTATGATTATGCCATACTCAGATAACGTCGCCGTTAAATCCTATCTAAACCTTAACGTAAACCCATGAATGCGTACAAAAAATATATCACCATTGAAGACCCAAAACAGATTATCATATCCGATTTACCCTTTCAACCCGGACAGCGAGTCGAAGTCATTATCCTCGCCGAAGATAACCCCAGAACACCTTTAGTCGAACGATTGCAAACCTTATTAAAACAGACCCAAGCCTTACACGCCGATAACCCAATGACTGAAGCCGAAATCGCTGCCGAAATAGAAGCCTATCGCCAGGGACAATGAAAGTTATTATTGATACAAACGTTTTAGTTTCAGCCGCGATCGCTGATAGGAATCCCGAAGCCGTGATTCTGTTTGTGGTGGGCAATCCAGAGATTGAGTGGGTCGTATCAGCCGAAATCTTGACCGAATATAAAGAGGTTTTAAATCGCCGTCGGCTCAAGTTAACCCCAGACCAGAAACAGAGATGGTTTACACTATTAGATGAAATCACCCAATTCATTGATGTCAACATCAACGTTGATTTTCCCAGAGACCAGAAAGACGCCAAATTTCTCGCCTGTGCCATCGCCGCCGACGCCAACTTTTTAATCACCGGAGACAGAGATTTCTCAGAGGTTCAAACCTTGGGCAATACCACCATTATTTCTGTATCTTTGTTTAAACGCTTAGTTTGTGATGTACAGGAATAACTTAGTCATTTATCAAGCCCAAACACACGAGAGAACTATCAACAACGATTAAGCAACTAAAACCCTCTTCCCTTTTGCCCTCTGCCCTCGGCCTCCTGCCTTCTGAAAGCCCTCGGCCTCCTGCCTTATTACCTAATACCCCATCGCCTCCCCCGCCACTCGCCGCCGATCATTCACCCCCCAAACCCCCCCCGATTCAACCTGAATCGATTCCGCCGCACCCCAACTCACAAACGGAATCACCCGATATCCCTTCTCCCACAACCTCCAAACCCCATCTCCCTCCACCGCAAAGGGTTCCGTCAGCACCCAATTCGGTAATCCCTGATAATGAACACGCGGCGCATTCACCGCCGCCGCAATATCCAACTCATAATCAATCCAATTGGTAATCACCAGCACCACCGTAGTCGGAATCGTCGCCCCCCCAGGGGAACCCGTCACCAACACCACCTGGTCATCTTTCTTCACAATCGTCGGACTCATGGAACTCAAGGGTTGCTTCCCCGGTTCAATCTGATTCGCCTTCCCCTGAACCAAACCAAACTGATTCCCCTCCCCCAGCTTCACCGTAAAATCATTCATCTGATTATTCAGAAAAAACCCCGTATCCTTTGCCATCACCTTAGCGCCAAACAGGGAATTAATCGTATAAGTAACCGCCACCGCATTACCAAACTGATCCACAATAGAATAATGCGTCGTATGCGTCCCTTGAGGCATATCCTGCATATTCAACGCCTGGGGATTCAGCGCCCTCTCCCCAATTTGTTCCCGAATCTGCGCCGCATACCCTTGACTCAACAGGCGCTTGACGGGAATCTCGACAAAATCCGGATCACCCAAAACCTGATTCCGATCCCGATAAGCAAATAGCGCCGCCGACAAAAAGGAATGCAGACTCTCAACCGAACCCCATCCCCACTCCGCCAGAGGATACCCCGCCAACACGTTCAACATCTGACACACCGTCACTCCCCCTCCCGGCGGTGGTGCGGTTACCACCTCATACCCGCGATACTCACAGCGCAACGGGGTATCCTGAAGCACCCGATACTGAGTAAAATCCTCTAGTGTCAGCATCCCGCCATTCTCTTCACTGGCTTGCGCGATCGCACCAGCTATTCTACCCTGATAAAAAGCCGCAGATCCCGATCGCGCGATCGCACTCAAGGTTCCAGCCAACTCCTCCTGTACCAACCGTTCCCCCACCTGAAAGGCTTCCCCATCATCCAAAAAAATCGCCGCCACATTCTCCTGTTGAGAAAACACCTTCGTATGACGCTGCAACCGTTCCACATCCCCCGGTGACAGAATAAACCCATCCTGCGCCAACCGAATCGCCCCCGCCATCACCTGTTGACGGTTCATCGTACCATACTCAGATAATGCCCTATCCAAACCCGCCACAGTTCCCGGAACCCCTACCGCCAGATATCCCTGGGTACTTGCATTATTGTTCACCTCCCCAGAACCATCCAAATACATAGCCGCCGACGCCGCCAGGGGTGCAGTTTCCCGGAAATTCAGAAACACCTCTTCCCCTGAAGCCAGGTGAATCACTCCTAACCCACCGCCGCCAATATTCCCACAACAGGGATGAACCACCGCCAAAGCATACCCCACCCCCACCGCTGCATCTATCGCATTTCCCCCCGATAGTAAAATTTCCTGTCCCACCCGCGACGCTTCCTTGTGCGCCGTCACCACCATCCCCCGTTCTCCCTTCACGGCTTCCGTCTGTTGGGGATAACAGGGAAACAGCCGACAACTCGTCCAACTGAGTATCCCATAGAGGTAGTTTAAGGGATGATAGACGCTGCGTGCGATCGCCATATCCCATCCAACGGCTGCAACCATGGATGTAATAATCAAAACCAGGATTTTCTTTTTGCGTGTGAGTTTCATCTTGGCAGCAACGAAAAGCGATCACGCCTATCATAATACCTGAATGATAGGTGCGATCGCTTATTAATTATTGCTCTTTCAGTTGGCTTTCTTAGGCAGCTTCTACTTCGTGCCGCTTGATTAATTTCTGCTGATCACGCTTCCGCTTCAGGGCTGAACCTGCCCCTAAAACTCCAAAGGATAGTAAACCCAGTAGAGAAGTGGGTTCAGGAACTGTCTCTACTTGGAAACTGATCTGTTCTTGGTTAAAGCCAGCCAAATTAAACGTATTATTGTAGACCTCAAAGGAAGTATCAAAAATATCGACACTCTCTTCAAACAGGGGTTCTACAGAAATATCAGGAAGCACAGGAAGTTCGAGGTCAAACTCGCCAATAAGGGCGTCTAAACCCAAATCAAGTCCCAGACTTGTCGTGTTGTTGAAGAGTGCGTTGAAATCAACAAAGGCATTAATGTCGAGAAATTTACCCGCATTACTAGGCATGGTAATGGCTATATCCTCCCCGATATTGAAAGGAATTGTCGTTCCATCTTCTAGGCTAAGCAATGCAGGCAAAGTACCGGTTAAAGAAAATGCTTGAAGTGCTGATAGAACAGCAGTCGCCTCTACATCCAAAAGGTTGTAGCTGAAGCCAAGATCGTCCACAACGGGTAGATCGATTGATTCACCACCCTCAAGTGGTGGTAGTCCGAATAAACTCGTGGCAATAAAGTCTAGATCGAGCGTACCATTGACAAATTCGTCTTCCCCGGATGAAGTCAATTGATTTGAACCCGATTGGTTCCCCATTGTATCAACTTTGGGAAAACTTACCTCAAGGCTTCCGAGATTACCAGTTTTATTGAATGAAAGATCACCAGTATCAAAATTCACTAAATTTATCGTTTTATCAACATCAAATCCTAAATCAAAACCCGGATCAACATCTATACCTGCCGCCACATCGAAGATAAAATCTAAATTGTAAGAAGCATCCGGACTGAAAGTTTTAAACGTTGCACCATTAGCAAAAGAGAAACCTGATTGAATAGTGAAAGTTTCGCCTTTTTTTACAGGCTCATCGGGTATAACTAAAAATAAGTCAACTGGAATAAAAGCATTGACAGTACCTCCATTCAAATTAAAAGTGCTTTGAAGACCGATTTCACCATTAGTAAAGGCACTGAAACCTATATCCTGTCCATCAAAGCCTAAGATGCAGTCGCCGAATGGGTTTGGAATCACACAGAACCCAGGGATGCTAAAACCTTCACTGACAGATTCATCCCAGTCAACTCCCAGAAACCTGTCATCAGTAAAACTAAATGCATTACCCGTATCCCAGATGCTTTGATTCGATGTTTCAAATAACAAATCAAACTCAAGAGTTGAGGCATAGGTGGTAGAAGATATGCCAATGACTGCCGTTGTCGCAATAGTCGCTGATGTGACGAGTCTAGGAAAAAGCTTCATATTTTACTTCCTACAATTGTGCAAATATTGGACTTAGAGTAGAACCGTATGCTCTCTATTCTGTGCAAAATACTACTACAGTTTATTTAAACCAAAAATATCCGATAAAAGCTATCTTCACAAACTCTTTAAATGTCTGTTTAATTGCAATAATTATATTGGTAAATACTCATTAAAAAATAAACAAAACTTAACAAAGGCTGTAAAGCCCTATTAGAGGGCATTTTAGATACAAATCGCTCAAAGGTTTGTTTTTTATATATCTATATAATTTTAAAATAAACCTAAAAACTACCCAATAACAACGCAAACTCGTTCCAACTCATCAGAAAAAATTATAATGAAGTCCTTTACCCCAACTTCATACAATTTTTACAAAAGCTTGCTTGGGCAACAAGAAGGCACAAAATTGAATGACATAACCCCATTAAACCCTATCAAGCACCGCATAATTGCTCTAGACATTATGCAATTTTAATGATACAGGAATCACCCAACTCTCATCAGGCGGTTTAGCTAACACTCTTGCGTCTTAGCCAAGGGGAACAAAGTGCAGCCCAGCTACCCCGCTAATATCACCAACCGTTTGAGAAGAGAGGCGCACCATTGCAGCACAAAGAAAGCCTCACTATTTACCACAGAAACACCCTTATGGGCTTACTATACTCTCAAGTCCAACCCAAATAACCGAATCATGAAGCGTCCAGGGATCATCCTCAGGGATGCTGCTGGAGAAGACACGACGCGATCGCTATTTCCAAATCAAGCGGCAGCCGTTCCCTCAGAATGCCCTTGAGTTGGATCAGAATCTGCATTCCCTTCATTTCGGGCAGCCTCTGAAACGTCCAGGATGGCTTCACTTGGGACAGAACGATTTGCAGAAATGGCGGCTTCTAGAACCTGGGCAGCCCAATCCACGGCAACTAATCCCTCAGCTTTAGCCGTATCTCGAAGGAGTGGTTGCAAGTGGGTAGGAAGCTGTAGGGTTAGAGTGAAGGTTTCCCTTTTCAGTATCCGAGTCCTTTTGGTCTCATCGGATTTTGCCCATCGAGCCGTCCACAATTCGCATTCAGCTCCCCGTTGGTTTCCGTCCTTTTCTATAAAATTCAACACCCCAAACTGGTTGCAATAAAACGTTTGGGGGTCATCGAGCAGCTCTAGACTGCAATGAGAGCAATTCCAGCAGCTCTTGTAATTTGTTTGTGCCTCAGGAGGCGAACCTCCATCGGTTCTGGAGTGGCTTCCGGATGAATGCGATGGGTTAGCGGCAGTACGCGCACTCTGCTGTCGATACTCCTGAGCGATTTGGGCAACGTGAGCAGCCGTCACTTTACCACTAGGAGCCGTAGACACCGCCTTAGCCCATGCTACCTGTTGCTGTTCAGGTTTTAAGGCAGTTAGAGGACGAGCTTGGCGCTCATTGGCGGGGAGAAAATGTGCGCCATGGCGCACATTTTCCACCACCGAAGCCGCTTCAATCAACTGATAAGCTGAGCGGCGAGATATTTCCCAACGGGCAAGGCAATAATCCTCAAAAGTCCCGTAGTCTTGTCGGTATAAGCGCTTGTCTCGAATCTGCCGTAAGGCTTGTCCGATTTGCCAAAACGCTCTTAAACCCTGTTCTACGGTAGCTTCCAGACTTCTGAATTCTACTATCTCAGCATCGGTTAGTTCGTGTTCTGTATCCGCTAAGGTTTGAGTATTGGCTTGATCGCTATGACCGATAATCTTAGGAGATTGCATTTAATCTTCTCCTTTTGCAAGGTTGAACGTCTTGAGTTGCCCTGTGCGCCGCCAAATGCGTGTTTGCTAATGATTGCTCAGCATTTTGACTGCTGTTGCCTGGATTTGCACCGTGCAATATCTATTATTGCATCATGCAATATCTATTATTGCCTAATTTCAGTTTTTTATTCGATCTATTTTTGTATCAGCCATGAAATAGTATTGCATACAAGAGGGCTACAGGCAGGGGGATGGGACTCGGGAGGGAAATCCCGGCAAACCTTGTCAATGTAAAAGTTTTACCGTTTAATAAGATGTAGGGGATCGACGGGTAACGTTGAAACCGTGAGCGAGTGTACCGTCCTAGTCCAGACTTTTGGTGGGGAGTAGGGCAATGGGTGTAAAGGGTATAATTAATTAATAAACAGAGCCAATTAATTAAACAGATAGTGACTGCATTCGTGTCTTCTCACCTCCAGGTTCCTCAACAGCGGCTGAATCAGTTGATTGAACAGCTGCTAGAAGAGGGTTGGACTCAAAGTAGCTTGGCTAATGCTATTGGTGTAGATTTCTCCACGGTATATCGGTGGTTGAAGGGGAAAACTAAACCTGAGCCGGATTCCAGGAATTTTCGGCAATTGGCAAAGGTAAGCGGTGGTACCCCCAGAACCCTGCAACTTTATTTAGACGGAGAAATTTCCCTGTCAGTCTACCGTTATGGGTTAGAGAACAAAAAAGTTGTGGATGTAAAAGATGACAATATGTCTAGCAATGAGAGGATTAAGGCAGAAGTTTTAGACAAAATTTACGCCCTTGATCCAGCCGATATTGCTGATGTGATTTCTTCTACGGTGGCGTTTTTAGCCAATCGAGTTTGAGGGGACTGGGTTTTGGAGTGTACCTGCTTGTGACAAAAAAACAAACCCAGTCGAGGAAGACTGGGTTGTTGTCACCCCAACTGTTTTCTTTGAAGGCAATAAGAGTGTTAACTTCTTCCTTCCACCAACATTTTAAGCTTCAAGAGTTCACGCTCAATCTGTTCAATTTGTTCCAGTAATACCTGTTGTTGATTGGGTGGAGTTGGTTGTACAGATTCTCCTAGCTGGAACGTTGCCAATATTGGACGATGGTCACTGGTTGTTTGATCATCGGGACAATACGCATCTGATGGATCGCCATAGAGAATTACAGAAGATGCTGACCAATTTTTGGCTTCACCTGCCACAAACACAAAATCTAGAACACCATTATATCGATTTGAACAAATTGTCGCTATTAACTTCTCAGGCTTGACCCAGGTAAACACGTCATCAGCTGTGAGCAAGTCCCAGCCTTCATCGTGAACCCCCGATATCACATCCCAGTCAAAGTTGTAGTCCCCGGCGGCAATAATCGGTAATTCTTGAGAACGTCCCCATGCATTCAGCAGCCGTGCTTGTTCGTGACGAGAACTTTCCGAACTCCGGTAAAAATGATTGACCACAAACAGAAACTCTTCCCCCGTCGGCTTAAACCGAAATTGAGCGACCAGGGGCGCTCTCACTCGACCTCCTATATTTATATCATCGAGTTCATAATGCTTGACCTCTTCCAACAGATGACTGTTGTAGGCAATAGCCAAGCGATCGCCTCTACCCGTGCTGCCCAGAATCGTTTGAAAATCAGCATTTTCCCCTTCTTCCGTCCCCTGTTCCAGATCCGTTAGCCAGGTTTCGTTCTGAACTTCAGAAAATCCCCAGATATCAATATCTTCCAATGGAGCAATGTGCTTACGCGCAATGACCGATGGCACAGCATCCCCTGACTCGACATTGAATGAAGCCACCTTTAACTCACTGGCATTGGCACAGAGATTGCCTCCCAACAGAAAAATACTGCCAGCCAAAAAGATGGTCAAGAAAAATTTGACCGAAGTAAGCTGTTTCATGAAACCTCCAGCATTTGTCTTTAGGTAAGATTGTTAAAGCAATCCATTAATATTCACACCAAAACAGCTTACTCCGTAGAAAACACTCAAAATAATAAAGGTGTCCTTGTTCGATTTAGCGATCAGGTGGATAATGAGACTCAGGGCTATAGCTGCTCTTCATCCGGTTCATCATCCTGAACTTCCGGAGCCTCAAAGACAACTTCAAAACAAGAATTGGGGATAAACCGATTCAAAGCTCTGACGTGATCCTGGGCATCTTGACGATTAAAGAACCGAGCTATGGTACACCTTTGACAATTGGGTAGGAGTCGAACAATTGCCCAAGGACGAGTCAAGTTTACTAGAGGTTGAGTTCGCTGGGATGTTGTTTCTCCCTTCCTCAATGTCAAACCATTTTGCACAATCGATACCAGCCGCTGCCATGCTGGGCTAGTATCATTAGGAAGGATAGTCCAATCTTCCACGGGTGCCGGTAACCAAGTCAAAATGTAAGGTTTGCCTTCTTTGATGACTTGCCAAGATAGGCGGCGGCTTTGTTTAAGGCATTGATAGCCTTGCTGCCGGAGGACAGCACAAAGGTTCTCGCCTTCATCCCGAAGGCGAAGCCAGTCTCGATGCTTCATAGTCAGTAAAAAAAGTAAATGAGTAGCCCGCATTTCTCACAAACTAATTTGAGAAGCTAATTTGAAGGGGAAAAGTAGAAGTTTTCATGCGCAGAATAGAAAAATTACATATTCTCCAACAAGATTAACTTGAAATTGCTAACCCTTACCCGACGCATTCGATAAAATGAGCGTTAGTATTGGCAAATTTCTAGGACAAAATAAACTGAAAAGAGCTTCAGTCATTTTCACAACTATGCTTGTTATCTTCGAGAGCTAAAAACTTAACTCGTATTGGGAATGGCTTGAATTCTTGAGTGCGCGATCGCTAAAATCTCTTGATCTGAAGTTCCCCCGGTGCAAATGTACTATACCAAACATTAAGCCTTATCCGATAGTGGTTTGAGCGCTCAACCCCTGAAAAATTGTACCCATGTAGACTTAAGATTTTCTTAATACTTTCGGAAGAAAATCTGTGATACAATTGTAGTCATGTACATAGAACGTGTTCCTAACAGAAATTCTCCTCCAGCCATCTTACTTCGCGAGTCTTACCGCGAAGGAAAGAAAGTGTGTAAACGAACTCTAGCGAACTTATCTAAATTGCCTGATGAAGCGGTAGACGGTTTAAAAATTCTCCTCAAAGGAGGCAAGGCGATTGAAGACATAGAGGAAGCGTTTAAAATAGTCCGTTCTCGCCCTCATGGTCACGTAGCCGCCGTACTAGGGATGATAAACAAAATAGGATTAGACTCAATCATCAGCGGTGAAAATACCCGAAATAGAAGATTAGTTTTATCGATGATAGCGGCACGGATTATTGCTCCGGCGTCGAAATTAGCCACAGCCAGAGGACTACAGCAGGCGACAAAACTGTCTAGTCTATGAGAAATCCTGGGAGTGGAGGGAGCCGATGAAGATGAATTATATTTAGCCATGGATTGGCTCTTGTCTCGGCAAGAGAAAATAGAAAACAGTTTGGCTGGCATCCATCTTGTTGAAGGAACATTAGTTCTCTATGATGTCAGCTCAACATATTTTGAGGGAAAAACTTGTCCTCTGGCACAATTCGGATATAATAGAGATAAGAAAAAAGGGAAACTACAAATCGTATTTGGATTATTGTGTAACTCCCAAGGGTGTCCCATTGCTGTAGAAGTATTTTCAGGAAATACAGCAGACCCCAGTACATTAACCCAGCAAATAAAAAAAGTCCGCACTCGCTTTGGATTGAAGAAAATAATCTGGGTGGGGGACAGAGGGATGATAACACAAGCCAGAATTAGAGGAGACCTAAAAAAAACAGAAGGAGTTGACTGGATAACCGCGCTACGCTCAAGCCAAATCCGTAAACTTGTTAACCAGTCATACATTCAACTATCTCTATTTGATGAAAGAGACTTAGCCGAAATTACTTGTGACGATTATCCAGGAGAGCGATTAATCGCCTGTCGGAATCCGTTTTTGGCAGAAGAAAGAAAAAGAAACCGAGAAGATTTATTACAGGCAACTGAACGAAAACTGGATAAAATTGTCAGCGCCACGTCTCGAAAGAGCTGTCCGCTCCGGGGTGAAGCTGAAATCGGACTTAAAGTTGGTGAAGTTATCAATCGGTATGGTGTGGCTAAACACTTTAATATCCAGATAACTCCCGATAGCTTCTCTTCCCAAAGAAACATTGAAAGTATCAATTCTGAAGCCACATTAGATGGATTATATGTGGTGAGAAGTTCCGTAAGAGAAGAAATCTTGAATGCCGAAGAGACTGTCAAAGCCTATAAGAGTTTATCCAAAGTTGAGCAAGCCTTTCGCAGCTATAAAACTATTGATTTAAAGGTTCGCCCTATCTATCATCGTAACAGCGATAGAGTCAAAGCCCATGTTTTCTTATGTATGTTGGCGTATTATGTGGAATGGCATATGCGTCGATGCGAGAGCACCAATCCTATTTGATGAAGATGATTCAGTTGGTGCGTCTCGAAAACTTGAAGGAGTCGTTACCCATTCAATAAGGAGTGATTCGGCTTTGCTGAAAGCCCAAAGGAAGCGAACAGCCGATAATTTACCTGTGCATAGCTTTCAAACTTTGTTGGCTGATTTAGGGACTATTGTTAACAATTGTATTCAGTCTAATATCCCAAATGTTCATTTTGACTTTGACAAGGTAACAGAACCCACTCCAGTACAAAGGAAGGCTTTGGATTTATTGGGTGTCAGCCTAATTTGTACCCAGTGAAGCTAAGAGCAAAATCGCCCTAAGCCACAATATGCATACAGTGTAGCGATTTGTCAAAGGGGAACTTCAGTTTCAAGGGGGATGCGAGGGGGATCGATAATGTGGTAGGGTCGAGGGGAGCATTACTGCTCCTCCCCTCCCATCCGAAACCGTGCTTGCGAGGTTAGAGTCGAGGGGGATGTTACCATCCCGCCCCTCTCTTCCGAAACCGGACGTGAAAATTTCTCTTCATCCGGCTACTCAATGTGTTTCCTTTTGTCATTACAGGACTTCTGACTCCCATCGCTAGCAGTCTTTTCATCGTGGCAATGTCGATGCAATAGTTGTAGGTTTTTCCACTCATCCTTGCCGCTTAGCGCTCTGGGGATTTTGTGGTCTACTTCTAATACATCCCATTCTTTAAAGTGTAATTCCTGAAGGGGTGACAAGCAGCTCAAAAGCTTGGCTTACATTGCATTTCACCCCTCAAGCCTTAAAAAGATGAGAGTTTATTGACAGGTTTATTGAGAATGACCAGACCAATGAGAATGATAATCACCTGCATGAGACGAGAGGAATATTTGAATTTTAGACCCAGAACAGTTATTTGCGTATTATCTACGCAAATTTATTTTGCTTTTTTGGTTTTAACTTGGTCAAAAATCAGATTCTATGAGGTTTTAACATAAGCTGTTCTGCATTCCAATTAGCATACCTCAATTCCCAGGAATGTAACAGGCAACAGGGAATACGGAATTTAAATGTGTCTTAGCTTATAGAGTTTGAAAATATGGCTAGGCGAAAATACTAATCAAACGCATCTCTTTTAAACCTTGTTGAAAATAAGGGAGTTTCGAGCGATTAATGCCCATAATTTTCTCAACAATAGCTCGACAAAAATCCCATCCAATAATCCAGGTAAGTCCATAAAGACCAATCCAAAAGTTGCTGTGCCGTCTCTGGCTTCTTGCCACCTCTTTG
>NZ_JAVKEW010000261.1:0-30252 GCF_040226375.1 Coleofasciculus sp. G2-EDA-02
AGAGATGTAGCCGCAGCACAAGTAGTCTGTATAAGAGGACTTGCAGCCGTGGGATACACGGTCAAGATGCTTTCTGAGGGTAAATTCACTGGAATCCCTGTGACGGAAGAATCCCCGCTCTTATAGGGCGGGGAGTATCAAACTATCTTTAATAACCTTTGCTCAATCTGTAAAAGCCCCGAAGGAACACGTTCTGACACAATTATCACCAACTGACTATGGTACAAGCACTCACCCCAATCACCACAGCAACTGATCTGGCTCAACTGGCGATTGACTTAATTCGTCAAGCTGGCTGTGAATACGGCGATGTCCGATTTTGCACGTACCGCCATCAAAATCTTTTTGCCCGCGATCGCTCCCTGAGTCAACTCTGTGATAATGTTAGTGCTGGCTTTGGTGTGCGGGTGTTATTGGATGGGGCGTGGGGTTTTGCAGCGAGCCCCTATAAAACGCCAGCAGAGGTGGAACGCCTGGTGACTTTAGCGGTGGAAATCGCGAAGGGGAGTCGCCTGTCTCAGCAGACACGGGTGCAACTTGTTCCTGTCGCCGCCTATCAGGATACCTACATCACCCCGATGGAAATTGACCCCTTTAGTATCCCGATTACTGAAAAAGCCGATTTGCTGTTGCAGATTAATGATCAACTACTGGGTTATGGCGAACGGGGGATTAAAAAGGCGTATTCTTATTTACAATTTACTAAGGAAGATAAGACCTTTGCTTCGACTGAAGGTTCGCTGATTCACCAAACGCTGTATCGAACCTATCCTGGATTTGGCTGTAGTGCGATCGCGAATGGAGATGCTCAAAATCGCAGCTATGAACGCCCGCCGATGAATAAGGGATATGAGCATGTTATCCGAGCGGATTTACTTTCTCAAGTGGAACGAGTAGCCGAAGAAGCCATTGAAAAGGTTCACGCGCCGAAAAGTCCCTCTGGTATTCGCACCACGTTGATTCTGAAACCAACAAACCTGTGGTTAACGATTCATGAATCCGTCGGACATCCCACGGAATTAGATCGAGTATACGGCTATGAAGCCAACTTTGCTGGCACCAGTTTCGCGACAACTGATAAATTAGGTAAACTCCAGTATGCTGCACCCTGGGTTAATTTCAAAGCCGATCGCATCCAACCCGGTGGACGCAGTACCATGGGGTATGATGATGAGGGCGTACCATCACAAGAGTGGTACGTTGTCAAGGATGGAATTTTAGTTGATTATCTCACCGATCGCGAAACCGCCTATCGATTAGGGCGAGGCAGTAGTAATGGTAGCGCCTTTGCCGATAGTTGGTCAAGTGTACCGATGGTACGCATTCCTAATTTAGGCTTAGAACCGGGAGTTGAGGGGGGAAGTCATACGGCGACATTAGCCGAAATGATTGCCGATACCGAAGATGGTATTTTAATTGATGGCATTGGCAGTTTTTCTATTGATCAGCAACGGCGTAATTTTCAGTTTGGTGGCGATGCATTTTGGAAGGTGGAAAAAGGGAAAGTAGTGGGAATGTTAAAGGATGTCACCTATCATTCTATGACCACAGACTTTTGGAATAGTGTAGACGCGATCGGATCTGCATCTGAATGGCAACAATGTGGGACAAATTTATGTGGTAAAGGTGAACCCATGCAAATCGCCCAAATGACTCATGCTTGTGTCCCCGTGCGGGTGCGAAATATCCACATCGGCGGCGCAACTTAATCCGTCTGTAGGGGCGGGTTTTACGACTATCATTTCCTTTGCCCCCAAATGCAACTAAACCCGCCCCAATCAAATTTTGAGGATAGTGTTTGTCGTAAAGGCTTTAGCCTTTAATACGAACCCAAGCGCAATTGAATAAAGGGCGGGTTTTGTTCCTCAGTTATCAGTAACCCTCCCAATTGAATCCCTAAACCCGCCCCTACGATAGAACTATCCGCCGCAACCCACCTATAGTCAGGCAGAAAATGCCTTAAAATGGAGCCAAGCCTGATAATTAAACTGTGGAGTGGTTGCGAAAAATTAGTGCTACTTATTTCCAGTTAGCACAACCGACTTTTTGTTCATTTTAAGCCGCCCCAATGGAAAGACAATCGGATGAAGACAAACTGATCGGCATATTACAACAGCACAGGAACCTTAAACGTTGGGTCATCGCTCAATTAACTACTCATAATATCCCCTGTCAGGAAACTTATGGTAACGATGAGAAAGGCGATATCAAGATTTTCAATTCAGCCGATACATTCAAGGTTCAACAAGTCATTAGAGACATTCATCAACAATTTAATCAGGATGACTCTATTTCACCCACAGCAACTGCTAACTCAACCCTTAATCCTCATCTAGAAATCAAAACCCAATATCTTTATGGCAAGGAAGTGGAAATAATTATTAACCAAGGAACCGTAATTGGAGTTATCAGTGCTAATAAAATTTCCCAACCCAGTCGGCATAAATTGCACCAAGCAGGTATTGCTTTTGCCGAAAATATACCCAAATCAGTATTTACCAATTCCTAATCTAAGAGAGGAAAACTTATGTTAAGCATTAATTTCTATGGAGAAAACGGAGAATCCCCGAAAAGCATTCGGGTGGGGGAAGATTTTTATCAGTGGTTAGCCTATTCAGATTTTGCTCAAGTCGGGCGTTCCCAACTTAGGACAATTTGTATTGATGGAGAAGAAATAGAACTCCCACTGCTCCCCTTAACCAGCACCACAAGAAGTATGTTGATTGCCCTTTTTAATGAAATGGTTTTGACAGAAACAGCCGCTATGTTAACCGACTTAGAAAAAACGGTTTCTCAAGAACTATTAGAGCCAAGAACTTATCGGCTAAAAAAGCTTTTGGAGTTGTTGAATTGCTGTAAAAACAGCGGTTTAGCTTACTTGCAGAGAGAATAATGAGGGCTGGCTACATAACCCGGAAACTTTTTCGTAGTAAAGGATGCGAGCCTTTAAACGTTTCAACGAAGCCAATCACCCTTGAATAAACTATCCACCGCAACCTACAAAAATTAACGGAGTCTGTAGGGTCTGGACTTTGGACAAAATGCTTGCAGACACTACATCTAGGGTAAAAATTCAGAAAGGTTACACTATATGCAGTGTAAAAATCCTATTTGTCCAAAGTCCAATAATCTATTTACCCCTGCCAGCCTTGGCATCTACTTGAATATAGGAATTATGGACAAAAAGAGCATCTGTCCAACTTGCTAAATTATTCTGATAGTTAAATTTGTAGAAATTAACTAACAAAAAATCTCGCTCTGTTAGAAAGTTATATATTTTGCCAAATGAAGGAAGATTCTTATACATATCAGAAAAAATTACCTCAAAATATATGAGTCCAATTTTTTGGGCTTTGATTGTATTTTCCGCACCCTGAAATACTTCTAGTTCAAAACCCTGTGTATCTGATTTTAGAATATCTATTTTTTCAATATTTTTTTCATGGCAAAATTGATCAATTGTTTTCACTTCAACTAATGTTTCTTTGATTATTTTTCCCCACCCATACTCGCTAATAGGTAGGAAGGAACTCATGTCTGAATAAGAGTTCTCTAAGAAATTCATTGATCCAGAAGATGATCCAAGCGCGTAGTTCCACAAATGTATACTCTCAAGTTTATTTACTTGCTGTTTTAGCGTTTCAAAAGTTCTAGGACTCGGCTCAAAAGAATGAATTGTGCTGCTTGGAAATATCCTTCGAAATTTCCGGATGGACTGACCTACATTTGCACCAACATCAAAGATCACCGGATGATCATTGTGTGTAAATTTATCCATATCAGTTAGGGGGTCTATCCCAATGTGATTACTAACATGGCTCACTCGGGAAATGTTATAGCCCAACTTATTTACGATATGTTTTATGACTCGTTTCATCGGGGTTAATTATCCTCCTAACTCCTTGTATTTTAACAGCACATCACGGGATGTTTGTAAATGTTAAATAGTCGGACAAAAGTTTTGGGTAATGTATAATGTATAAGGTTTTGTAAATATTACCTTAATGCTTGTAATAGAACAACTTGGCTTATTTTTACATTTGTTAACACAGAGCCGTTTATTTATGTCCGACCACTTACAGTTTATCACAGCTAAATTCCTTGCAGATCAAAACAGGTAAGGATGTTTCACTTTTGTTGCACGGGAGAGGGGAGCAAGAGAATCCGGTGCGCCCCTACGGATGGATATTCATAGAATCTGGAATAATTATTGGGTCTTCCGTAGTTGGTGTGCTAAATCGTTAGTTTGAGTTGCTAAAATATTGGACAGCAATAGCTTTAGCCATTTATTCCCGAATTTCAAGTTGTTTTGAGGGGCTTAGGCGCTACAGTCTTTATAGTGATTGCTTTTGAGATATTAAGACTGATAATTTAGCACACTAAGTACGGAAGACCCGTATTCGCTGCGATCGCCTATCACAAAATGAGTAAATTTCAGTTATTTGATGCCGTTAATTTAACCTTTTAGCGGCGGTTTGGGATAATAGTACGTCTGTAGGGGCGCAAGGCTTGCGCCCTTGATTCAATCAATTGGCGATCGCACTCCCGTTGAAAGAGTTTGAGCAGAGGGGTTTCCTGTCATTAATGGTTTCCATCCCCTTTCGGGGAAGTGGGTTTGTAAACCGTTTCAATCTCTTTAGTTGCAAGTTTAATTCTTCTGTCGTTTCCATCCCCTTTCGGGGAAGTGTGTTTGTAAACGATAAAAAGTATCAAAATATTGTAGGACTACATATGTTTCCATCCCCTTTCGGGGAAGTGTGTTTGTAAACTTCCGCAGTTCCTGCGGACAACTATAAGATCGGGAAAGTTTCCATCCCCTTTCGGGGAAGTGTGTTTGTAAACGAGATCGAGGATTAGGTAACCCTTGGGTTTCTTTCCGTTTCCATCCCCTTTCGGGGAAGTGTGTTTGTAAACTCATATTACACCAAAAGATGTAGTAGTACTCTCTTTCGTTTCCATCCCCTTTCGGGGAAGTGTGTTTGTAAACAGTTCGCTGAGGAAACCTTACGGAGACTGGGTTTCAGCCGCCGAATCGACGCATCTGAAAAAACCCTAACCCATCTTGCCCAAAACTGAGGAAAGCACACGCTTCAAACCCTTTCCCTGTCAGGCATCGACGCATCTCAACGAAAAACATAGGGTTTCAGCCATTAGGGGAGATGCGTCGATTAGGCTAATTTACACTGTTTCACTATGTAATTTTCTAGGTTCTGCCGTTAATCAAATAACTATACTACCCTTTTGATAATTCATCAAGCCTCACCTAGGCAGTTGCCCGATCGCATAAGGCTCTCCCCTTTTAACCGTATTCAGTATCAGACTATACTGTTTTTTTGAAGCATTTTCCCACAAAACTCAACCCTCAACTAAATTCAAGCCAAATTTCCCGAATGTTATCGTTTTGTTAAAGTGTGGCTTGTACTTCTGGTGGAGTTGGTTTATCTTAATCCAACAAGCTGGTGGTGTCGCGGCGGGGATACCCTCGATTAAACAAAGAAGGCTCCAAGGCAGAAGGTATAATAAAGAAACGCTTGTACAGTAAACTGTTGCACCTTTTTCCACAGGATACTTATTTCCGCCACATTGCACTAGACAGCTTCCCAGCCTCTACACTGAAAAACGGGCGCAAGCCTTGCGCCCCTACAACCCTCGTCATTTTTGGGTCATTTTTAAGATGAAAAGTAACCAACTGCCAAAAAAACAAGGCTTATACGATCCACAGTTTGAACACGACGCCTGTGGTGTCGGATTCGTCGTGCAGATGAAGGGGAATAAGTCCCACGATATCGTGGAACAAGGACTAACCATTCTGGCAAACCTGGAACATCGCGGCGCGTGCGGTTGTGAAGCCAACACCGGAGATGGCGCAGGGATTTTAATCCAAATCCCAGATCAGTTTATGCGGAAAGTCGCCGCCGCCCTTGACATTACCCTACCAGAAGCCGGTCAATATGGGGTGGGTGCGATTTTTACCTCCCCTGATCCGATGATTCGCCAGCAGAGTCGGCAGATTTTTGAGAAAATCGCCACAGAAGAAGGTCAAACGGTTCTGGGTTGGCGGGATGTCCCCGTGGATGACTCCCCCCTGGGAAGTATCGCCAAACTGGGTGAACCGTTTATGCAACAGGTTTTCATCCAGCGTTCCCCCAATCTGGCTGATGATCTATCCTTTGAACGGAAACTCTATGTGATCCTCAAACGGACAGAAACAGAAATTCGTAACTCAGAGGTTGACCCCTGCTGGTATGTCGCTAGCCTCTCCTGTCGTACCCTAGTGTACAAAGGAATGCTCACACCCATACAGGTGGGACAATATTATCCCGAACTCCATGATCCCGATCTTAAAAGCGCCTTAGCCTTAGTGCATTCCCGGTTTAGCACCAACACCTTCCCCAGTTGGGAACGCGCCCATCCCTATCGCTATATCGCCCATAATGGGGAAATTAATACCTTACGGGGTAATATTAACTGGATGCACGCCCGACAGTCGCTGTTTAAGTCCAAACTGTTTGGCGATGACTTAGAGAAAGTTCAGCCGGTTATTGATTTAGAGGGAAGTGACTCGGCGATATTCGACAACGCCCTAGAAATGTTAGTCCTTTCTGGGCGTTCATTACCCCATGCGGTAATGATGATGATCCCAGAACCTTGGACGAATCATGAATCCATGAGTCAGGAGAAAAAGGCATTCTACAAATATCACTCCTGTATGATGGAACCCTGGGATGGTCCTGCTTCCATCGCCTTTACTGATGGTACGACGATTGGGGCAGTTCTAGATCGCAACGGATTGCGTCCATCCCGCTATTATGTGACCAAGGATGATCGGGTAATTATGGCATCCGAAGCCGGTGTCTTACCCGTAGAACCCGAAGACGTGGCGTTTAAAGGGCGCTTGCAACCGGGGAGGATGTTCTTGGTAAATATGGAAGAGGGGCGGATTATTGCCGATGAGGAATTGAAACAGGCAATTATTAGCGAACATCCCTATCAAGACTGGATTGACGAATACATGCTGGAACTGGCACAGTTAAAAGATGCGCCAGAAGTTGCCCAACCCGAACCAGACACCCTGATTCAGCGGCAAATGGCGTTCGGCTACACCTTCGAGGAATTGCGGATGCTACTGGCGCCCATGGCACAGAATGGGGTGGAAGCTGTGGGTTCCATGGGTTCAGATACCCCCTTGGCGGTGCTATCGGATCGCCCGAAATTACTGTACGATTATTTCCAGCAACTGTTTGCCCAGGTAACCAATCCCCCCATCGATTCGATTCGGGAAGAAATTATCACCTCGGCGGAAACCACGATTGGTTCAGAACGCAATTTACTCGAACCCGAACCCAAAAGTTGTCACTTAATTGAACTGAAAACGCCGATTCTGAGTAATGAGGAATTGGCGAAACTCAAATATGTGTCCGAAGGGGAGTTTAAATCCGTTACCCTACCGATTCTATTTGACCCGAAAGCTGGGGTGAAGGGATTGGAAACGGCGATGGATGAGATTTTCGCGAAAGCGGATAGTGCGATCGCAGATGGAACGACTATAATTATCCTCAGCGATCGCGGCATTGACAAAGACCATGCACCAATCCCCGCCTTACTTGCAGTTGCAGGTTTACATCACCACCTCATCCGCAAAAAAACTCGCACCAAAGTAGGGTTAGTCTTAGAATCGGGAGAACCCCGCGAAGTTCATCATCATGCGCTTCTCGTCGGTTATGGTTGCGGCGGGATTAATCCCTATCTGATGTTTGAAACCATTGATGATATGATTCGCCAGGGCTTGCTGGAAAATATTGATCCCAAGACGGCGTACAAAAACTATATCAAAGCCGCAACTAAGGGTGTAATTAAAGTCGCCTCCAAGATTGGGATTTCCACCATCCAAAGTTATCGCGGTGCCCAAATCTTTGAAACCATTGGACTCAAACAAGCCCTCGTTGATCAATACTTTACCTGGACAGCAACTCGGATTGAAGGGGCGGATTTGGACGTAATTGCCCAAGAAGCAATTATACGTCATCGCCACGCCTTCCCAGACCGAGAAGTGAATGGTCATACTCTAGATGCAGGGGGCGAATATCAGTGGCGTAAAGACGGTGAAGCACACCTATTTAGTCCCCAAACTATCCACGCCCTGCAAAGTGCCGTGCGTCAAGGGAGTTATGACCTGTATAAAGAATACGCTGCCCTAATTAACGAACAGAGCCAGAAACATTTTACCCTACGCGGACTCCTGCAATTCAAGAAACGCGACCCAATTCCTTTAGAGGAAGTGGAACCCGTTGAGGCGATTACCCGACGGTTTAAAACTGGGGCGATGAGTTACGGTTCTATTTCCAAAGAAGCACATGAATCCCTAGCCATAGCCATGAACCGGATTGGCGGTAAATCCAATACCGGGGAAGGGGGAGAAGATCCCGAACGCTATACCTGGACAAATGAACGGGGGGATTCTAAGAATAGCGGGATTAAACAAGTCGCATCGGGGCGGTTTGGGGTGAATAGTTTGTATCTGTCTCAAGCCAAGGAACTGCAAATTAAGATGGCGCAAGGGGCGAAGCCGGGAGAAGGGGGACAGTTACCGGGTCGTAAGGTTTATCCTTGGATTGCTAAGGTACGCAACTCTACCCCTGGAGTGGGCTTAATTTCGCCACCGCCGCACCACGATATCTACTCGATTGAAGACTTAGCCGAGTTAATTCATGACCTGAAAAATGCTAACCGTGACGCCCGGATTAATGTGAAACTGGTGTCTGAGGTGGGTGTGGGCACCATCGCGGCGGGGGTGGCAAAAGCCCATGCTGATGTGGTACTAATTTCCGGATTTGATGGGGGAACCGGTGCATCCCCCCAAACCTCGATTAAACACGCCGGATTACCTTGGGAATTGGGGGTAGCGGAGACGCATCAAACTCTGGTATTAAATAATCTGCGATCGCGGATTGTGGTGGAAACCGATGGTCAAATGAAGACGGGGCGCGATGTGGCAATTGCGGCGCTATTAGGGGCAGAGGAATTTGGCTTCTCTACGGCACCTCTAGTGACCCTGGGCTGCATTATGATGCGGGTTTGTCAAAAAAACACCTGTCCGGCGGGAATAGCCACTCAAGACCCCCAGCTACGCCAGAGTTTCATTGGCAATCCGGACCATACGGTAAACTTCATGACCTTTGTCGCCCAAGAAGTGCGAGAAATCATGGCACAGTTGGGATTCCGCACGCTGAATGAAATGGTAGGGCGTGTGGATGTTTTGGAAGCGAAGCCTGCGGTGGATCATTGGAAGGCGAAGGGATTGGATTTATCCCAGATTCTCTATCAACCGGATGTGGGACCTGACATTGGGCGTTACTGTCAGATTCCCCAGGATCATGGGTTGGATAAGTCCCTGGATATGAGGGTTCTGCTAGATTTATGTAAAGGCGCGATCGCAACGGGTGAAAAGGTAACGGCTACCCTACCGATTCAGAATACTAATCGGGCGGTTGGCACGATTTTAGGCAATGAAATCACCAAGCGCCATTGGCAGGGGTTACCGGAGGATACCATCCATCTGCATTTCCAAGGAAGTGCGGGTCAAAGTTTTGGTGCCTTTGTACCCAAGGGTGTCACCTTAGAACTAGAAGGAGATGCTAATGACTACTTTGGCAAAGGGTTATCTGGGGGTAAATTAATCCTCTATCCCCCCGCCCGTTCCACCTTTGTTCCCCGTGAGAATATCATTATCGGTAATGTCGCCCTCTATGGCGCAACGGCTGGTGAGGTTTATATTCGGGGAATGGCAGGTGAACGGTTCTGTGTTCGTAACTCAGGGGTTAATGCGGTAGTTGAAGCCGTGGGTGATCATGGGTGCGAATATATGACGGGGGGTAAAGTGGTGGTTCTCGGTTCAACCGGGCGCAATTTTGCCGCTGGAATGAGTGGTGGTGTCGCCTATGTGTTGGATGAGAAGGGTGATTTTGCCACCCGTTGTAATACCCAGATGTCCGACTTGGAGAAACTGGAAGATGCAGGGGAAATTGAGATCATTCACCAAATGATTGCCAAACACGTCGAGTACACCAAGAGTCAATTGGGATTAACTATTTTGGCGAATTGGACAGAAATGGTGCCGAAGTTTGTCAAGGTGATACCGAAGGATTACAAGCGGGTATTGGCTTGTTTGAATAAAGCCGAGGAAGCCGGATTAAGTGGCGATGATGCGCTGACGGCTGCGTTTGAAGAAAACGCCCGCGATTTAGCCCGAATTGGCGGTAGCTAGGATTGGTAGGGGCACGGCATTGCGGTGCCCCTACATTATGTGGTGTATCTCTGATTCATGAGCGATGAATTCCCAATCTTACTGGTTACGCAAGAAGCGTATGAAGCCTCCTCAAATGAAACGTTAGGGAGTAAATATAAATTTTGGTTCTACCACGAAGAATTTGGTCGTTGTCTTTATAAACAAAGCAGACCTAACCTGGGGGAAGATTGGGCAGAAAAAGTCGGCTCAGAATTATGCAAACTCTTGGGACTTCCCCATGCGGTTTACGAATTGGCTTCCACTTGGAAAGGCGATCGCGGTGTCGTTTCACCTAACTTTTTACCGCCGTCGGGGACGCTGGTTCATGGTAACGAACTGCTTTCCTCAATTGTGCCGAACTATCCGGCGTTTGAGACGTATGGTATATCACAACATACAATAGATAGAGTATTGAGGGTGATTGCCAGGGAATCTGTCCATTTACCAATTGATTGGACACCGTCCTCTGGTATCCAAACAGCAGTAGATGTGTTTGTTGGTTATCTGCTGCTAGATGCGTGGATTGGCAATGGCGATCGTCACCATGAAAACTGGGGAATTGTTCGCATGAAAACAGCATCAGCTTCCGCTGAAACTGAACACCTAGCACCAACCTATGACCATGCTTCCAGTTTAGGACGCGATCTCTCTGACGAGCAAAGGCAGAAACGCTCAGTTCAGGCTTATGCCAATAAATGTTTTTCGGCGTTTTATGGCAGTGTTGATGATAGAAAAACGCTTAAAACCTTTGATGTGTTCTCACTCGTGGCTCATCGCTATCCCCAAGCGGCTTCTGTGTGGTTGGCGCGGCTGGAAACGATCCAAAAGGCTAATACTTTAGCCATCTTTAATCGCATTAACCGATCGCGCATTTCTCCCGAAGCCATCAACTTTGCTCAGGAGATTCTGGAGATCAATAAACATCGGCTACTTACCTTGAGGAAAACACGACCTTGAAGACACCAAAAACACTATTTTTAGCTTGGCAAGATCCGATTAGTCGCTATTGGTTCTCGATTGGTCGGTTAACCTTTGATGGAAGACTTTATCAATTTGTTTATACTCAAGGGGTAAAAGAGGCGGAAGCCAAATGTGCGTTTAATCCTTTGTCTTCGTTTCCGTACTTAGATAAAGTTTATACATCAACTGAATTATTCCCCGTCTTTGCGAATCGGTTAATGTCGCGATCGCGTCCAGATTATTCTAGTTTTATGGAATGGTTAAATATTCCTAACGATGAACATGACCCCATGACAATTTTAGCTCGCAGTGGTGGGGAACGAGAAACCGATACACTCGCCGTTTTTCCTTGTCCGGAAATTGATGAACAAGGACAGTATCATTTATATTTTTTCTCCCATGGGCTGCGACATTTGCCAAGCTGTGCAATTGAGCGGATTGATCAGTTTGAATCGGGTAAAAAATTATGGTTAGCTCACGAATTTCAAAATTCTTACGATGCTCAAGCTTTAATTTTAACGACAGAAGATCACTACATTGTCGGTTATTTCCCCAGATATTTGCTGGCAGAAATGTTTGAGTTAATTCGACACAAGTTAAACCTAGAGGTACAGGTAGAACGTGTGAATAAACCTCCAAAACCACTTCAGTTTCGGTTATTGTGTAAAATGACTGTTCAGGCGAGCCATGATTATCATCCTTTCTCCAGTCGTCACTATCAACCCCTGATAGCAGAATTGGCGCGATCGCGTCCTCATTCCCAGCTAAACTGTTAGATGGGTTAATCATTTTGCCTGATACCCAATCCAGACTAATCTATCGTGATTGGGGCAAGACTGATCCAATAATTTTATTTTTATTTTTATAACCTATTGGAGATTTCCCTAAATGGTACAAACACCATCCCCAACGCTTACCCTAGCCGAATTTCTCCAACAACCCGAAACCCAACCAGCCAGAGAATATATTGACGGCAAAATTTTGCAGAAGCCAATGCCGAAAACTCGCCATTCTCGACTTCAGAGTAAGTTGATTCAATCAATTAATAATGGTAGCGAAGCCGAACAACTTGCTTATGCTTTTCCTGAATTGCGTTGCACCTTTGGCGGACGGTCAATTGTTGCCGATATAGCGGTTCTGCGGTGGGAACATATTCAGTTTGATGAACAGGGCGAACCGCTTGATGATGTGTTTATTCCGCCAGATTGGATGATTGAAATTCTCTCGCCTAACCAAAGTTCTAATCAGGTTACGGGTAATATTTTGCACGCGCTCAAGTATGGGTGTCAATTAGGATGGCTACTTGACCCAAATGACCGTTCAATTTTAGTGTTTCTGCCTCAACAACAACCGGAGTTACGGAATAATTGTGATGTGTTAATCGGATTAGAAGGCATTCCATTAACGTTAACCGTTGAGCAAGTCTTTGGTTGGCTAAAAATAAAAAAATAGTATTTTTATGAGTGTTTGCGCTTCCCCAATCTGCTGGATATAGCCTAATGCTTCAGCTTCCGATAAAGGATTGCGATTTCTCACCCTTTGCCATAAATCTTCCCCCTGGATATATTCCATGGCAATACAGGGGAGTGATTGTTCATGGAAGACATTTTCAATCTGGACAATATGGGGGTGTCTACACACGGCTAATCGGGTAGCTTCCCTCTCAAAATCTCGCTGGTATTTATCGCGAAAATCGATAAAGTCGGGATTCGTCATTACCTCGTCTTTCAATGTTTTGATGACGAGGGGGTTGCCTTTTGTGTCTTCGGCTAGGTAGGTGATACCAAAGCCACCTTGACCGAGTTTTCGTTCAATGATGTAGCGATGACCGTGTAATTTCTGTCCCTTAACCCAAACCATTGATGATTTTTGCGATAATCCTGTCTTGATTGTGCCACAATCGGTGGATGGAATCAGGATCAGAACTTACGCACAAACGCCATTTATGGTAGGGGCACGGCAGTGCCGTGCCCCTACAGGTAGCGTCTATGCCGTCAAGAAAGCGTAAGTCCTAAGGATGAAACGAGATTGAAGATAGAAGAGGGCGGGTTTAGTCCAGTTATCGGTTGATGCTGAAACGTTATCGGTAAAACCCGCCCCTACCACCGGAATTGTAGACGTGCCATGTCACGTCGGGAACATTGTTAGGCGTGCTGTTGTGTTTTTGGCTGAATCTGTTGTGACGTTGGCGTAATTTCAGGTGTAGGTTCTGGCGGTGGTGCTGAGGGCGGCTTGAGGGCTAAAAACCCAGCAATCATACTCAAAACTCCAGCAATTGTGCCAATAATCGTTAGCCACATCATCAAATCCCAATTACGCCAAGGTTGGAGAATTTGAGGCACAACCCCCAATAAATCCAACCATTCCTGCATTGTTTGGGGACGTTCTTCCGGGGCTAACGCCATCCCTCGGAGAATCGCCTGATTCGTGCGATCGCGTGCTTTGGGGATTCACTTCTTGAGGTGGCTTTAATTTAGCCCTTGCCAAACTGCGATCGCGGACACTGGGCGGTTTTTCTCCGCTTAATAATTGATACAATGTGGCGGCTAAAGAATACACATCAGTATAAGCCATTGCCGATTATCAATGGATAATTAATAATTGATAATTGACAATTGATTAATTGGGTCTAAGACCTCTTCGTTTACGAAGAAATTAAAAAAGATTTTCCTTAATTTCAATCCTATTCTTTTAAGGAGAGGTCATTATCCATTGTTCATTATCCATTGTCAATTTGTGAACTCAAATACTGTCTTGATTGTCGCATAAGTCATACGTCATACTCACTCCCTTTTAACTGCAACTTGGTATCAGTCGTGACGGCGTAATCCTTCCCTGATTGGTACTGAAATCACAAAACTGCTTTTTTGTCAAATCAGCCCCTGAACAAGTCCTGAAAATTGAGTCGTTGGGGTATGCTTGTATTATTTAAGTTTTGGCAACGCGAGAGAGAGTAAATAACGCCTTATTAAGGCTTTAAAGCGCTTACGTAATAAAAATGCTTACAATAACCCAAACTATCCTAAAACATAAAACTTCATAAAGCATACTACACCCCAAACAGAACGTCAAATTAGGCTTTGCCAGCGACTTCATCAATCAAGCCCCAAGTCCGCTTATCTTTGGAAAATTAAATCAGAAAGCTTAAATTAAAAAGTTTTCTTTATGTAAGCGTCCATCAGGGACAATTCCTCAACTTAACCCGCCTGAATAAGGTGAGGAGTCAAGCGCCAGCAAGAGTTACAGACGTTTTGAGGAGGGAGTGCGATCGCGAAGACTCCCTGAGCACACTGACAATTTATGCAAAACCCCTAAAAAGTTTTCAAGTTGCACAGTGGGAAACTTTCCCAACAACAAAAATTAGCTGCCCAGCAGTTAAATAAGGGAAAACCCAACCCAAACAACCCACTAAACCAGCCCTTTAATCTCTATTATTTAAACAACCGTTCATCTTTACCAAAGTTTAGCTAAAGCTGACCTCATTTCCAGTGGTTTCCCAACTCTATAAACTTTTCGTCCAAAACCATTAACCCCCTCTGTGTCCCTGGAGCGTAAACCTCTGCGTCCCTGGAGCGTTAAAATATATAGACTTCCGACACCAACGAAACGGGGGTTACTTTATAAAAAAATGTGAAAATATGAAACCCTAGAAGCAATTATTTTGTATCCTATCTCTAGCCGTCTTCAATGAGAACCTAAACCTGAATGAATCCTAGCCACTGAACCACAGCCAATCTAACCTTTTATTAAACTCAACCTGGCATTTAAACGCCAAAATGATTGACAAACCGTAACAAAGACTACAAAATATCTCTGATTTTGACTTTTGACTTGGTACAGATGTTGCTTTTAACGTCTCTAGACAGTCTTCCATCCGCTTAGTTGGTCACAAGCCACCGTCAACAACTGATTGGTGAGGATTTGCCGCCAAAATAGTCTAGGGACTTCATCACCATCGCCAATTTACCGAATGACACCTTAGCCACAACTATACCCTACTCTAAACTTGAGACATCACTATGGGAAAACCAACTGGCTTTATCGAATATCTGCGCGAATTACCCTCTGAACTGCAACCCGACAGTCGCATTGGCAACTGGGATGAGTTCCATCTGCCCATGCCAGAGGAAAAACTCCAAACTCAGGCGGCGCGGTGTATGGACTGCGGCACACCCTTTTGCCATACCGGAACCCTGATCAAGGGCATGGCAAGCGGTTGCCCAATCAACAACCTGATCCCAGAGTGGAACGACCTAATTTATCGAGGTCGATGGCGCGAAGCACTCGATCGCCTGCACAAAACCAACAACTTCCCAGAATTCACTGGTCGTGTCTGTCCCGCACCCTGTGAGGGTTCCTGTGTCCTGGGTATCCATAACCCACCCGTGACCATAAAAAATATCGAATGTTCGATTATTGACAAAGGCTGGGACGAAGGTTGGGTCGAACCCGAACCCCCAACCAAGCGCACCGGGAAAAAAGTCGCAATTATTGGGTCTGGACCGGCTGGACTCTGTGCGGCTGCCCAGCTCAATAAAGCCGGTCATTGGATCACCGTATTTGAACGGGAAGATCGTCCCGGCGGCTTACTCATGTATGGCATCCCTAACATGAAACTGGACAAAAAGCAAGTCGTCCAGCGTCGCCTTGACCAGCTTGAACAAGAAGGGGTGAAGTTTATCTGCAACACCGAGGTAGGTAAAGACTTCCCCACCGAGAATCTACTCAAAGAATTTGACGCCGTAGTCCTTTGTACAGGCGCAACCAAGCCACGGGACTTACCCATCGAAGGACGGGAATTAAAGGGTATCCACTTCGCCATGGATTTCCTGACTGCCAATACCAAAGCGCTTTTAGATAACAGCAAAAACGGCAACTTTATCTCAGCCGAAGGCAAAGACGTGGTGATTATCGGCGGCGGTGACACGGGTACTGACTGCGTTGGCACGTCCCTGCGTCATGGGTGTAAGAGTCTGGCGCAACTGGAAATCATGCCCCAGCCGCCCCTAGAACGCGCCTCCGACAACCCCTGGCCCGAGTGGCCCAAGATTTATCGCCTGGATTACGGGCAGGAAGAAGCGGCGGCGAAGTTTGGCGGAGATCCCCGTTTCTATCTCACCACCGCCACCAAGTTTGAGGGGGATGAGGAAGGACATGTGAAAGCGGTGCATACGGTGACAATCGAGTGGCAGAAAAATGAGCAAGGTCGATTTATTCCGAGTCCGGTTCCGGGTACGGAAAAAGTGATTCCCGCCCAGCTTGTCCTCTTAGCGATGGGGTTCCTCGGACCAGAACAACCTCTGCTGGATGCCTTGGGCTTAGAACGCGATGCTCGTAGTAATGTAAAAGCCGAGTATGGGAAGTATGCTACCAGTATTCCCGGTGTCTTTGCCGCCGGAGACTGTCGCCGGGGTCAGAGTTTAGTTGTTTGGGCATTCAACGAAGGACGTGGTGCTGCCCGTGAGTGCGATCGCTACTTGATGGGGAGTACAGATTTGCCTGCTTAATGTCAGAATGTTCCAGAGGTGTCATTGCCCGTCTTTTGGGATGATTCTGGTTTCCCTTCTTACTCCCCCCTCCCAGGGGGGAACGAGGGGGGTAGGGGGCTCAAATAAGCACGTACCAGCAAGAAACCTGCTACTGCACTGACACAGCTAAAATTGTGGGATAGATTTGACCATTAAATCGGGCGCAAGGATGGTGCCCCTACAATTCTAATCCACCAAATTAGGTACCCGCCCCAACAATTAACGTATTACTTCAGGGTGATGGATCAGCAAGAGTTCACCAATGCATTTACCAAACTTACACCGCGACAAAAGGAAGTTTTACAGCAATTTGTCGCCGGCAAAAATGATGGTGAAATTGCGGCAGAACTCTGTATTTCTCAAGGAACGGTGCGGAAACATATCCAGAATATCTGTGAGATTTTTGCCCTAAACAATGACGAAGATAAAGGATCATCTCACCGTTCTAAGTTAATTACTGCCATTGCTTACAATTTACCCAATTTAATCCCAGGGGATACTCTGGCGGCGACGAATCAGCCTCAGGTTATCCTGAGTTATCATTGTGGAAATGATCCGGATAAAAGCCTGGCTACGCAATTAGAAACGGCGTTAACTACCCAAGGGTGTCAGGTTTTCATTGCCAATGCTAGTCGCCGCATGGCAACCCAGGGATTGCAGCAAATTTATGCCGAATTAAATCGTTGCGATCGCGTGGTGTTTTTATTGTCCCCTCTAGCTGCGTCCAGTGAGATGATGACAGAAGAGGTGCAGTGGGTAAAACGGCGGCGGGATCAACATCCGGAGGGGAAACCTGCTATTTTAGCCATTCGGATTAATTGCCCTTGGACGTTACTTAACCATGACTTACGCGGTTATCTCAAAGGAGTGTCCCAGGTGGAGTGGCGATCGCAGGAGGATACGCCTGTTGTGTTAAACTCAGTCCAGGATTGGCTCTGTAGTGATCAACCAACCGTCACGACACAGGGCGATCAAACATCCTCGACGTTTTCCAGTCCCTATTCCCTCACCCCCAATCATCCCCCTCAACCCGTCGCTGAACCGGAATTACCACGGGGACAAGTAGAATTAGCCTCGGCGTTTTATGTGGAACGCCCTGGTGTGGAAAAGCGCTGCTATGAAGCGGTGGCTAAACCGGGTTCCTTAATCCGGATTAAAGCGCCGCGACAAATGGGTAAAACTTCGTTAATGGCACGTATTTTACATCGGGGGACTCAGCTTAATTATGCCACAGTTCCTTTAAGTTTTCAATTAGCGGATAGTAGTGTTTTTAGTAATTTAGATCGTTTCTTGCAGTGGTTTTGTGCAGTGATTACTCTAGAACTGCAATTACCCGATCGCTTGGAGCAGTATTGGAGTAAAACCTTTGGGAGTAAGGTGAGTTGTAAGTCCTATTTTGAGCGGTATTTATTAGCAACGATTGCCACACCGTTGGTGTTAGGGTTAGATGAAGTGGATCGGGTGTTTCATTATCCTGAACTCACGGCTGATTTTTTTGGCTTATTGCGATCGTGGCATGAAGAGGCGAAAAATCGGGAAATATGGCGTAAACTGCGATTAGTTGTGGTGCATTCGACGGAAGCCTATATTCCTATGGATATTAATCAGTCTCCGTTTAATGTAGGATTACCGATTGATTTACCGGAATTTCAGAGTGAACAAGTTCAAGATTTAGCCCAACGTCACGGATTAGCTTGGGAATCGAATCAGGTGGAAGAATTAATGGCAATGGTTGGGGGTCATCCCTATTTAGTCAGATTGGCGCTGTACGCGATCGCACGTCAAGAGATTACTTTAGCTCAACTGTTGGCTACAGCACCAACGGATGCTGGATTGTATGGCGATCATTTGCGGCGACATTTATGGAATTTATCCCAACATCCTGAGTTGGCTACGGCGTTGAAGAAGGTGGTTACGGCTGATTATCCGATACAGTTAGAACCGATGCAAGGATTTAAGTTGCATAGTATGGGATTGGTTAATCTGCAAGGGAATGAGGTGACGCCTCGATGCGATTTGTATTGTCAATATTTTCGGCTGCGTTTGAATTGAGTTTATGATTATTGAGGGGGTTGATGAGAAAATTTGGGAGTTTATTTAACGCAGAGGAACGCAGAGGGAAGCGCTCCAGGTAGCAGAGGGGGTTAGTAGATTGGGGCTATTTATTGTTTCTCTGATTGTATTAATGTCTGCGATCGCACTCTATCTTTATCTACAATAGGGCTTACGGATCGGGAGAGGATACGTGATGACAACGGTAACAGCTAAGCCTACAATTACCTGGGAGAAGCTACCTGATGATTTTCCCTTACCAGATAATCCTGTGGATAATATTGATCAGCTAACATTAGCCGCCGCGTTGAGTGAAAGTTTAGAACAAACAGGGCGATTACAAGAAAACACGCTAGGGTAGAATTAGTGGATCAGGAACGACAACGAGTTCAAGCCTTGCTTGATCGCACAGTTACGAGCGGCGGGAATTGAGCCAGAGATGTGAGCAGAGGAAATTATGACTTCCGATTCCTTTCTTTGTCCCCTCTCCCCTCATTCCCCCCTTTCTTCCCCCCTTTCAAAGGGGGGCTAGGGGGGATGGGGGCTAGGGGGGATAGAGATGGGCTGGGGTTGAGGGGGTTGTGGCTTAAGTTGATACGGATGCTCGTCTTGCGCCCATTAAACCTGTAAAATCTCTTCCACTATTTTTGAGAACAACAATAAATTACATAGAAAATTCTTAATTTATGGCAATTTTGGTATAACACCCAACACCTGATATCAACTATGACTCAAGCCCAAACTCAACCCCAACTCTACAGCTTTGATGAATTTATTAACTGGTATCCCGAAAATTCAGAAGTTCGGTACGAACTCCATGATGGAGTAATTATCGAAATGCCCAAACCCAAGGGAAAACATTCAACTCTAACAGGTTCTCTCATCGAGCAACTCTTCATGATTATTCGGTACATGGGGCAAGGTGGTATTTGGACGATTCCGAGAGAATCAATTGTTAAACCTAAACGGGAAAAATCAGGTTATGAACCCGATATCATCGTTTTGAATCAAGACGTTCTTGGTGCAGAATCTCGGTGGGAAAGTGAATCGATTATTCAAAATCCTGATTCAGTTAAATTAATTGTCGAGGTTGTTTCAACAAATTGGCGTGACGATTATTATAATAAACTTCGAGATTATGAGGAAATGGGCATTGAGGAATATTGGATTGTTGATTATGCCGCATTAGGACCAAGAAAGTTTATTGGCACCCCCAAACAACCTACATTTTTTGTTAATACTTTGGTTGAGGGAGAATATCTGATGACTCCTTTTACGGAAAACAATCAAATTGTTTCCCCAACGTTTCCCCTGTTTAACTTCTCCCCACATCAGGTTTTTGCTCTAAGTTTTTAGATATCAAATGGTTAAGTTTTATCCAGGAGAAACAAACCTGAGTCTGGGCGGGTTTAGTTACTTATGGGTGCAACCGAAAAGATAATAGTGAAACCCGCCCCTACAGACGTGCCACATACCGTGAAAATTCAGCTAATTAGACCGAATGGCTTTACCTGTTCTATCATCAAAGAAATGAACTTTATCGGCGTTAATGGATAACCACAGTTGATCGCCGACTTTGACGAGATGATCGGCGGGAATTCTGGCTTGTAACCGGGTTTTTCGATCGAGTTTAGCTAATAAATAGGTATCATTTCCCAATGCTTCGACTTGTTCAACGTTTACCGATAAGTTTTTGGGGGCGGGAACACTTACGGTTAAATGTTCGGGACGAATTCCTAAAATTAAAGAACGTCCATCATACTCTTGCAGAAAGGGTTGCCAAATATCTGGAAGCGTGAGCCGAAATTGGCGATGCTGAATCAGTAGGGGGGCTTTAATTTGAACGGGAATAAAGTTCATCGGGGGTGAACCGATAAATTCGGCGACAAACTGATTGGCGGGGTGGTTATAGAGTTCTAGGGGAGGGGCAATTTGCTGGATTTCTCCCTGATTCATTACGGCGATGCGATCGCCCATGGTCATGGCTTCGGTTTGATCGTGTGTCACATAAAGGGTGGTGGTGCCTAATTGTCGTTGTAAGCGCACGATTTGACTGCGGGTTTGGGCTCGGAGTTTGGCGTCGAGATTGGAGAGGGGTTCATCCATGAGAAAGACTTGGGGATTCCGGGCGATCGCACGCCCTAGGGCGACTCGTTGCTTTTGTCCCCCAGATAGCTGTTTGGGGAGTCGATTCAGCAGGGGTTCAATTTGCAGGAGTTTGGCGACATAGTGAACTTGGTCATCAATCGCCCGTTCGCGATCGCAGAAATAACGCCATCCTTTAGGGAGCGATCGCGTCATCCCGATTAAGGCATTCTCGACCCAAAGCGGCATCTCGGTGGTAGGCTTTTCGTAGGCTAATCCCAGGGTTGTCCGCCGTAAGCCAAATGCAATATTATCATAGACATTCAGGTGCGGATAGAGGGCATAATTTTGAAACACCATGGCGATATTGCGGGCTTTTGGCGGCAAATCATTCACCATGCGATCGCCCACCCAAATTTTCCCGCCGGTTAATTCCTCTAATCCCGCAATCACCCGCAGCAGGGTACTTTTGCCACAACCCGAAGGACCCACCAATACCATAAACTCGCCATCATGGACTCTCAGATTAATCCGCCGCAAAACATTCGCGGTTCCCGATGACGGAGGGGATGAATCAACGGCTACCAGTGGCGCTTCATCGCTAGGTGTGAGCAAGGGTTCTGTCGTCACAGGCGCGACAGTTGACCCCTCCTTGCGACTAGGAAAGCTTTTGTAGACGTTTTCGAGAACAACCTGGGACACGATGGTGACTGGGGATGAGCGACAGTGATAGAGCTAACTATACTATTATGTTCCTTGGCGTCATCAACTGAAGCCCTGAACCCAAGTTCTCGGTGAGAAGCAGGTTATCAAACTGGTTTCGTAGTTGGTACTTTAGTACCATCAGCGCTAAAGCGCTGACTACAAACTCTAAACTTGGAGTTAATTTTTTCATCTGCGATCGCCAAGGCTTTCTTTTGTTTACCTGTTCAGTAGTTCCATTGATTGAGAACAATGAATTGATTTTCCAAAGTATAGTCGGCTTGTTCAAGGTTCGCGATCGCCTGAACAATGGCTTGATAACTCATATTTTTGGCAATATCAGGATTTTGGAATACTGCCAAGATACCGGGATGCACGGGATTAGCTTGATGAAGTTCCTGAAAGTCATCGCAGTTACGGGTTAGTAACACTCGCCTTTGTTGTCTAGCATAGTTGAGTACCCTTAGATCCGCTTGACCCATCAAATCTGCTTCATTCACACTCAGCACATTATGACCGACTTTTTGAAGTAAATTGACCAAGTATTTTGCTTGAGAATCTTCATGAAGGAGTAGTCGTAGGCTCAAGTGAAACTCCTTTTTCTTCTAAACGATACCGTTCCTCATCTGCTTCTAGCTTGATCAGATCCCGATGACTTTCGCAGTAATGGATCACTTCATAGATTGCAGCTAGAGGCAAATCCCAATTTTCTGCGGCTTGTTCTAGCGTCATTTCATTGACAATCTTATCTTGCCAAACTGTTGAAGCCAGGAGTTTGCGTCCTTTTATGTAAAGTTGGCGTCGCCACGGATGGGGACGTGCTACCAGATAGTACCAGTTTTCCTGTAGGTTGCTATCTTCCAGGGATTGAATGATCGCACTGATCAGGGCGAGGCGATCGATTACAGATAATTGGTTAATCTGTTCTTTGATCTCTTGCAAAGACATAGAGATACTCCGACCCATGCTGGTGTCTATATACAACTAGATCTAGTTTATCCAAATACGCGATCGCTCTGTTTATCTGAAGCAAAAGCGACTACCAGTGCCTTGGCTTGGATACCCAAAATTCCGATCAAGTCTTATAATATTTAAATGCATTAGCAAATCTATTCTCTTAAAAATAGTCATTCTTCTGACTGATAAATTAAAGAGGTGACAAAATGACGCCGCATCCACGACTGATAGAAGTAAAAATTCAAGGGTATCGACCTTTTAGAGATTTTACGGCTCCATTGGAATCCTTAGAAGTACTGGTGGGAGCTAATGGATCAGGTAAATCAAGCTTATTTGAATTCCTGAAATTTTTGCGAGACAGTATATACAGTGAAATTCCTCCGGAAATTATTCCGGGTTCGACGGGTCAACAAATTTTTCATAGTCCAGGTTCAGATAAATTTAAATGGGACATTGAAGTTGATACAGGTCGTCCAGTTCCTATCCGTTATCAAGGAGAACTCATCGGTCCCATTGGTCGCACCCAAATTGCTTACGAGCGTGTCGAGTCGTCTAGACCATTTAGTGAACGATACGAGCAACCTTATTTGTTTATGGATATTCAAGGAAATAGAGGTGTAGTTCAAGAGCCTGATGAAGGACTCAGACCTACCGAAATTAAACAAGATGTAGCATCAAAGCGCAATCAACTTGCACTCAGCAGCATGACTAATCCAGCCATGGTGATTCTCTTTCAACTCAGCGAATATATCCGGAGTTGGAGATTTTATAGCTCGTTCAACATTGCTAATGACAAAATTCGCAAATCTGTGCCGATTGAGCAAGAACCGGTCCTGCGGGAAGATGGGGGAAATCTTAGTTCAGTCTTGCACTATTTCCTGACTGAACACCGCCCACTATTCGATGAATTACAACACCATTTACGTTTTGTTGTTCCTGGATTTAAAGGATTAACTGTAAAAGCCCGTGGTGGACCTGGCGAAGTGATTACATTTTGGCAAGAAGGTGGTGTTGACCACGATTTAAGTCTTGCCGATTTATCTGATGGAATTCTACGTCTGATCTGTTGGATATGTCTGTGTTTACACCCTCATCCTCCCGCTTTAATTTGTATTGATGAACCGGATCAAGGTGTTCATCCTCGAACTCTACCCCTTTTAGCTGGTTTGTTTGAAAAAGCCTCTGAACGTACTCAGATTATTTTGGCAACTCACTCCTCGTACTTTTTAACCCAGTTTGATATTGCTAAGATTGCTGTTCTCCGCAAAGAAAATGGAGCAGCTAAGTTTATTAAACCAGGTAAGTCGAATATTTTAAGAGATATGTTAGATGACTTTGGCGTTGAAGAAATTGAGCAATTGCACCGAAGTGATGAATTGGAGCGGTTACCATGAGGGTAATTATCTATGTAGAAGGGGCTTCGGATAAAGCAGCACTGGAAGCCTTACTGGCACCTCTGATTGCGGCTAAATCTCAACAAGGCATTGGTATTGAATTTTTTTCGGTTAAAGGAAGTGACAATCAGCGAGGTGGCGATGCCAAGAAAGATTTACTCACGAAAATTCCAATTAAAGCTGTCAATATTCTCAAAAATGATCTCAGTGCAATCGTTATTGCTTTACCCGATCTGTATCCAAAAAATAAAGGATTTCCCCATGAAACGGTTCAAGAGTTAGAATGGGGGATAATGGATAAGTTTGCTCAAGCTCTACGAGATAAAGGGATTGACGATGAACGGATCAAGAAGCGTTTCCGAGTTTTTTGTCTTAAATATGAATTAGAAGCTTTAATTCTGGCGGCGGAGTCAGAATTAGCGAATCGACTAGAGGTTGATTCTTTTACAGTGACATGGAAAATTCCTGTAGAAGATCAGAATCATGACGTTCCACCTAACCGAGTTGTAGAGCAACTTTTTAGGGATTCCGGTAAAACCTATAAGAAAACAGTGGATGCACCAGAGATATTAGGGAATATTGATTATCTGACTATTGTTGAACGATGTACTCAATGTTTCAAACCATTTGTTAATTTTATAGAACAAGTTTAAAACCCAGAAAAGCTAGAAAATAGGACAGATCATTTAGGTAGAGACGTTGCATGCAACGTCTCTACCACTCACGTTGATGGAGTCTCCTGGGAAGTAGCTTCATTATCAGCCATTTCAGCATCCAGTTCACGCCGATAAACTGCCATATATTCGACAAATTCCTCAAAGAGGGGATCGTCTTTGAACATACCAGCGAATCTAACCCACGGATCGGATTGTTCAAGGTTCGGTTTGTGTCGCCAAATAGACAAATAATAGAATAGAGGTTTCATTTTTTCGCCTCGGCTGCGATTAACATGGTTGCAGCATATTCGTTATTGGGTTGAATTTCTAGCGCTTTTTTTAGAGATGCGATCGCGTCATCAAACTGTTCCAATTCCATATAGGCTTCGGCTTTGTTAATCCAGGCGTTTGCAGAATTAGGTTTAAGCTGAATAGCGCGATCAAGAACCGGAATCGCTTTCTCCGATTGACCTAATAAAATCAAAGCAACTCCTTGATTAATCCAGGCTTCGGCAAAATCTGGCTTCAGGGTTGTGGCTTTTTCGTAGAGGTTTAGCGCTTCTTGGTGTCTTCCTAATTGATCCAACGCCGCGCCTTTACTCCACAAGGCTTCTGGATAATCAGGGTTAATTGCCAAAGCGCGATCGCACGCCTGAATCGCTTCCGTTGGACGCTGCTGGGTGTTTAAATCATAGCAGCGTTGCCAATGGGTTTGTGCCGTTACTGTATCCACTTGGGGTTTTGGCGCAGGAGAAGCCGATGGAACAGGGGATGGTGTTGGCTGAACTTTTGTCGGCTTTTGCGCCACCGGATTTGGCGTCGGTGTTGTTGGTTTTGGGGTAGCCGAATTTTGAGTAACTATCGGTGACTTTTGAGGAGAAGGGGTGGGAGTTGTTTCCGGTGAACTAGCTGGAGAGGGTGGTTCACCTGGTTTTGCTGTATCCGGGGTAGTCTTTTTAGACGTGGGTGACTTTGAGTCTGAACTAGGATTCGTTGGTGTCTCATCCGTGGGGGAAGGTTCAGGGGATGATGCTGGCGATGGTTGAGTTGCAGGGTTCGCCGACTTGGAGGTTAACTCCTGAGTCTGATTCGTCGTTTGGCTGGTAAGCTGGGGAATCAGCAGCGTTGTCGCGACTCCAGCCGTTCCCCCGATAACGCCTAAAATTGCCACAACCCACCAAAGATTAAGCCCTCGTTTCGGGTTTGAACCCGGTGTAACGATTGTGGGCACCGAACTCCCTGATGAGGGTTGGGAATTACGCCAGGTTTCGGGTAACTGGGTGCTACTTGTGTCTGATGAGGATGGGGTTGGAGAATCGGTTGGTATCCAAATCCGGGTCGAGGTTTGTCCCTGAACCGATGCTGTGGTGTCTGAGGAATCGGGTAATCGTTGCGTCGTATCGGAGGATGGGATATCACTGGATAGACTTTGCAGGGCGAACAGAGCTTCCGTGGCGGTTTGATAGCGATCGCGGAAATCATACCGGATCATCTGATCCAGAATCTCTGCCAAGTTGAGATTAACATGAGGTGCTAAATCACGCCACTGAATTTCTCCCGTCTCCGGATTTTCCCGCAGCAATCTGGGATGGGTTCCGGTTAAGGCTTGAATCCCTAATATCCCCACTGCATAAACATCACTACTAAACCGGGGTTGTCCACCCAACTGTTCTTTGGGAACATAGCCTTGGGTACCAATGGAAATGGTTAAATTGGTTTGTCCAGATTGGGGATGGCTAAATTGGGTGGTGACTTGTTTAACCGCACCAAAGTCAATCAAGACAATTTTGCCATCCTGTTGGCGGCGAATCAGGTTAGAGGGTTTAATATCGCGATGAATCACATTTTGCTCATGCACATAAGCCAAAACGTGGAGAATATCCTGCAACAGGGCTATCGTTTGAGATTCTAACCATTGCTGACCTTTTTTGAATTCCTGGGTTAGGGGATTGCCAAGAATCAATTCTTGTGCTAAATAAAATTCCTGATTTTCTTCAAAATGTGCTAACAGCCGGGGGATTTGGTCATGGTTTCCCAGTTGATAGAGGACTTGAGCTTCGGTATCAAACAGGCGTCTAGCGGTTTCTAGGCTAGCGGCGTCAGTGGTTTTGGGTTTAAGCTGTTTAATCACGCATTGGGGGTGACCGGGTAAATGTAGGTCTTGCGCCAGAAAGGTTTGACCAAATCCGCCTATTCCCAGTTGACGCTCGATTTTATAGCGTCCACCGAGGGGTTGATCCGTAGTCGTGGATTGAAATCGACGGAAAAGATTGAAGCTCATGCTCTACCGCTCTTTACAGGAAAAATGAATCCTTGACCTATTATCGTAATGATTTTTAAAGATATGATTTGGATAGTAACCCAATCATAGTTACCTTTGTCCAGATTTTTTTGCCGAATTGTTAAATCAATACCCAAAGCGTTTGACGTAACAGCAGGCGTTGCTGTTTCGGTTTCGCCCACAATATCTTTGAAAAAACGGGAACCATTACTATAGCAGGTGTTCGAGGTCTACCAAGTCTATGTATATTCAATTAACCTGGGAAGACCCAGAAATGGGAGAAGTCAAGCGATCGCTACTAACCGCACCGATCGCGATCGGTCGAGAATTTGACCAGATGCCAGAGTATTGGGGGGGAGAGTCGGTGTCTCGATTGGAACTTGCCCACCCAGAGATCTCGCGGTTTCACGTTCTGATTACGGTGGAAAATAATCAGATCTATATTACCGATCAACGCAGTGCTAACGGTACCTTTCTGAATGGGCGACCCCTGCGTCAAGCCAATCAACCCATTTCGTTTAAAGATACCCTACGGATGGGTCCTTATAAGATGACGGCAACATTACTCCACACCAATGACCTAAACGCCACCGCCCAGAGTCCCAATGTATCCAGCTTTACGCCGTCGATGAAGTCTATCCCCCAACAAAAAGTGGTGGTTTGGTCAATTGGGGTGGGAGTTCTACTTTTGACTGCGTTTGGGGCTTGGGCGATGGCTAGCACTATTTTAGAGCGATCGCGTCCTCAACCTTCGCCCACATCGCCCTCTAGCAGGGCATTCGTAGGGGCGAAGCATTTGCGCCCAGATGTCTCGGTTTTATGCCAAGAACCCAACGCAAATGCTTCGCCCAATCCCCATTCGTAGGGGCGAAGCATTTGCGCCCAGATGTCTCGGTTTTATACCAAGAACCCAACGCAAATGCTTCGCCCAATCCCCATGGGGAAGCTGAGGAAGCGGGGGAAGACTAAATTATAGTTTATTGGAGTAGTAAGTATTGGGTTTAGTCGAGGAAAATTTATTCAATTAGTAATGTCTACTATCCGGTGCTAAACTGTCATGCATTTAAATTGGGTATTAGTAGCGAGTAAGATGCTCAATGTAGTGAGCAAGATGCTCCCCCGGCTCCCCCGGCTAAGAGACGTAGCATGCTACGTCTCTACATTTTGGCGGTTTATCCTGTTGGCGTTACTGACGCTGCTGCTGACACTCAACCCAGTTTCCACCTTTGCTCAGACTTCTCCAACGAGTCGCAATGACAAAGCGCCTGTGGTGCTAGACGGTCGCGTTTTATTACAGGTGAGAAGTTTAAATAATAACTTTACAGCAGAAAATCGTGCTCGGCAGATCAACGAAGCGTTGGCGCAAGCGGTGTCTTCGCCTAACCCTGTCAGCATTGAAGTGAATCAGGAAGAGGGAAGGACGACGATTCTTTCCCAGCCCGGTTCACACCATCTGCTAACCGTGACAGAGGGAGATTTGCTACCAGAATTCACCGCTTATCGGCAAGCCCAGATTTGGCGGGATATTCTGGAGAGGGCATTAGTACAAGCGCAATTTGAGCGATCGCCCGCCTATGTGCGTCAGGCGTTAGGCTTTGTCTTGGGGGCGATACTGATTGCGATCGCGATTCATGTTGGTTTACTGTTTCTGGGAAAATGGGCGTCTCATCGCTTGAGGGTATGGCTGGGACAACCTACATCCTCCTTTCACGCCTGGGAAGATCCGGCTCAATTCATGGTACGCCTTGCCCGACTGGGGTTACAGGGCGGGTTATGGCTCGCGATCGCTTATTATGTGACTGATTTGTTTCCCGCCAGTCGGATCTGGCGCTATGAGTTATTTGATTTTATCGCTAAGGTTTTTGGCATTCTCAATGCACCAGTGATTAGCTTAGGTAGTAGTAAATATTCTGCCCTAGAATTGCTGTTGCTTTTGGGCTTAACCATTGGCTTGTGGTTTGCGGTTAGTTCTCTCACCAAGTTGTTTAAATCCTACGTCTTAGCCCACACGGGGGCTGAACCCAGATTGCAAGAGGTGATTACTATCCTCACCCAGTATATTCTCACCTTTCTCGGATTCATTGTACTGTTACAAATTTGGGGTTTAGATGTTGGCTCATTAACCATTCTTGCCAGTGTTCTCGGTGTGGGGATTGGTTTTGGCGTTCAGAATATTGCCAATAACTTTATTAGTGGGATTATTATTACCTTTGAACGCCCCATCCAAATTGGTGATTTTGTCAAAGTGGGGGAATTACTGGGAACGGTAGAACGCATTGGCGCCCGGAGTACGGAGATTTGTACTTTGGATCAAGTGACGATTATTGTCCCCAACTCCCGCTTTTTAGAGACTGAGGTAATTAACTGGAGTCATGGGAACCCGATTTCTCGGCTACGGATTCCTGTGGGTGTGGCGTATGGATCAGATATTGACAAGGTAAAAACCGCGTTACTTGAAGCCGTGAAAAATCATCCCGAAGTGCTGCTGCAACCGCCGCCTCAGGTATGGTTTCAGGGGTTTGGTGAGAGTTCCCTGGACTTTGATTTACTGGTGTGGACAGGAGAACCCAAGAAACAGTTTAAAGTGAAAAGTGATCTCAACTATCGGATTGAAGCCTGTATGCGCCATTATGATATTGAGATTCCCTTTCCGCAGCGGGATTTGCATCTGCGATCGCCTCAACTTGAAGAAATTTTTAATCTGTTATTATATCGGGATGCATCGACATCTTCTCCTCGATCAATTGAGCCAACGAATGGTGATCAATCTGATCATACTCCCATTTCTCAACCGCAAGATTCTCTCACTGTAGCGACTGAGATATCCGGAGCAGTTTCCCGGACAATCACTCCAGCCAAAACGCTTACGGAGACAGAACTTGAGGCTTTAGTTGCAGCGATGCGGGGTGCAGATGGGGTAGAAATAAAAGATCGTCGCGATCGGGGAAATCTTTATCCGCAATGTTTCATTGGTGCAGAAGCGGTGGAATGGTTAGCACAACGGATTCAGGGTTCTCGACAAGAGGCGATTGGCATTGGGCAAATGTTAATTGATAGCGGGATTATTCATCATGTTATGGATGATTATCCCTTTCAAGATAATTATTCATTTTACCGATTTTATAGCTAGTCATCTGGCGATGTTTCTCCCCAACAATAATTTGATTTGTCTATTTTAATGGATGGTTCAGAGCTACGGTGTCACGGTTCTTGGGTACAGAGCGACGGTTCTTGGGTACAAGGCGATGGTTCTTGGGTACAGGGTTATGCACATACCTAAATCTCTGTAGGGGCACGGCCTTTCCGTGCCCCAACCCTAAAATGGGGTTGTGTGTGAGACTATCTTTTTGCC